>JANMSU010000422.1:0-5773 GCA_031389835.1 Chloroflexota bacterium | reverse complement strand
CGAGAAGGCGGCCGAGTATTCCTGGAAGTCCGCGCAACGCGCGACGGCGATCCACGCGTACATCGAGGCACTGCGCTTCGCGGAGCAGGCACTCGAGCTGTACGAGAAGATCGGCCGGATCGAGTCCGCGGTCGAGGCTCTGTATCTCATCGCGCGCGTGCGGCGTTACCGCGGCGAGAACGACGCCGCGCTCGCCGCGTATGAGCGCGCGCTCCTCTTGCTCGAGGCGCGCGATCCAAAGAGCGGCGCCGTCGCGATCCTGCTCGCGCACATGGCGGAGCTCTGCACGCGGTGGGACGCGAAGCATCCCGATCTCGATGGGCTCATCGAGCGCGGCCTGGCCATTGTTGGTACCGCAAACTCACGCGAGCGCGTTCTGCTCCTGGCCGCGAGGGCATTCATGCCCCGCAAGGGTCCAAAGTCGACCGACGCCGACTGGGAGGCCTCGCTCGCGACCGCGAAAGAGGCGCTCGCGATCGCGGAGGAGCTGGGCCTGCTGCGCGAGCGTTCGCTATGCCTCGACGCGGTGGGCTACGCGTACCGCGAGCTCGGCAACTTCCGCGAAGCCTACCTCGCGAACCAGCGGCGGTTACCCATCGCAAAGTCCCTGCAGGACAGCGACGAGCTCATCGACGCTCACACGATGGTCGCGATCTCTGCGCTTCCTCTGGGAGACATGAACGAAGCGATGGAGCATGCCGCGAGCGCACGCGAGGTCGCTATCGAGACCGAGAAGCCCCGGCTCGGCGCGCAAGCGCTGCGGACCGAGACCCTCGCGCATCTTCTCGCCGGCGATTTTCCCGGCACGCTGGTCGCCGCCTCGCGGCGAGAGCGATTCGCGACGCCGACGAGGTGGCCCTCGACGCTGGGTGTCGCGATCGGCGCCGCCGCAGCGATGGCCTCACCCGACGAGAAGACGTACCGCGACCTCATGATCGAGCAGGAAGCGTCGCCCGCCGAGCTCGCCCTCGCCGACTTCCTGGCGGCGTTCTACGGACTGCGCGAGAGCGAGAGCGCATATCACGCGGTCCGCAGCGCCGGCCAGCCCAAGTCGATCGTCGACCTCACGCTGCTCGGGCCGCTGCTCGTTCTCGCAGCGGCGCGCTGGCATGTCCCCGACGAAGCATTCGAGGACCGCGTCGCCGCGATCGTCGACAGGACCGGGCATGCGCGCGGCCGCGCGCTCCTGACCCACGCGGAGGCGATCCGCGCCTATCACGCGGGCGAGCACTCGAAGTCGGCGAAGCTGCTGTTCGACGCGGTCCAGGCATTCGCGAGCCTCAGGCTCGACTACGAGCGCGCGGTCGCGCTCGCAGATCTCGCGCGCGCGCTGCGAAACGTGCCGGGCGGCGAGGATCAGGCGCAGGCGCAATGCGACGAGGCGAAGGCGATCGCCGAGCGTCTGGGCGCGACGGCGCTGCGCGTGGCGGCGGAGAACCTGACCGTCCGCGTCTAGCGGTCGCGTCCAGCGATCAGGCGCGCGTCATCGAAGCGCGCTCCACCCTGCAGCCAGCAATCCAAGTCGGATCACCGCCGCGATCGGCGGAATGGGCACTGCGAAGCCGGTCCAGAACACGATCTCGAGCGGCAGCAGGGCGAGCGTGAGGACCCCACCAGCGCGCGACCCGGTCCACAGCAACCATCCAGCGAACGCCTCGACCGCGCACACGCCGACGAAGAGACCGAGGAGGATCGCGATCGTCTCGGGCGAAAACCGCTCGAACCAGCCGCCGCCGTAAGCACGGAACCCGAATTGGGTCATTGGCAGCTCCCGATGCTGAATGAGGTGTGCGGCTGCGGGGAACGCATAGAGCCCGAAGCCGGCGGAGATCATCCAAAAGACGGCAGCCGCACCACGCACCGCCGTCAGCTCGGACGCCTCCGCCACGACGCACAAGGTACTGGCCCGACGTGGGGCACGGCTAGCTGAGCGAGCGCGCCAGAACGCTCCGCGCGGCGTTGTAGCCGCACATGCCATGCACGCCGCCGCCCGGCGGTGTTGCGGACGAGCAAAGGTAGATGTCGCGCGCGGGGGTCGCATAGGGATCGAGCGCGATGCGTGGTCGCATGAAAAGCTGCAGACCCGAATGCGATCCGCAGGAGATGTCGCCGCCAGCGTTGTTCGCGTTGCGGTGCTCGATGTCGCCCGTGTTCATGACGCTGCGCGCGAGCACACGCTCGCGAAAGCCCGGCGCGAACCGCTCGAGCTGCGCTTCGATGCGCGCGGTCATGTCCTCGGTCGATCCGTTCGGCACGTGGCAGTACGCCCAGAGCGTGTGCTTACCCGCCGGCGCGCGCGAGGGATCGAAGAGGCTCTGCTGCGCGACCAGTACGAACGGCCGCTCCGGATGCTTGCCGCGCCAGACCGCGGACTCCGACGCCGCGATGTCCTCGAACGAGCCGCCCAGGTGGACCGTGCCGGCGCGAAGGCACTCCTCGGCGCGCCACGGAACGGGGCCGTCGAGCGCGTAATCGATCTTGAACACGCCGGGCCCGCGGCGGTAACGCCGGAGCCCCCGCCGATAGCCGGTGGGCAGCCGATCGGCTGCGATGCTCTCCAGATGCCACGGCGATGTGTCGAAGACAAACGCGCGCGCCGTCGGCACGTCGGTCAGCTCCTGCACCGGGTGGCTGGTCGTGATCGTGCCGCCCATCTCATGCAGATACGACGCGAGAGCCTCGGCGATGCGGCGCGAGCCGCCACGCGGGAGGGGCCAGCCCACCGCGTTCCCGGTGATCAGGAACATCAGCGCGAACGCCGCCGTGAACCGGTGCTCGAGCGGCAGGAAGGAGTGCGCCGCGCAACCCGCAACGAGCGCGCGGGCCGCCTCGCCCTGGAACGACGATGCCAGTCCGCGCGCCGAGCGCATCGCGTGAAGACCGAAACGCGCGAGCAACAGCGGGTGACGCGGAACATGCATGACAGGGCGCAGCACTTCCGAGGCGAGCTGCTCCCACCGCGAGGCGAGCGGTGCGATAAGGCCTCGGTACGCAGCACCGTCGGGACCGAGCCGCGCCGCGGTCGCATCCACCGAGCGCTCGAGGATCACCGCGGTCCCGTCGTCGAGCGGATGCGCGAGCGGCGCGTCGGGCTGGATCCACTCGAGGCCGTGCTTGTCGAGCGGCAGTTCGTTGAAGAAGGGCGACATCGCGGCTAGCGGATGGATCGCCGAGCAGACGTCGTGCACGAAGCCCGGCAGCGTCAGCTCAGCGGAGCGTGCGCCACCGCCGACCTCGCCATTCGCCTCGTACACCGCGACCGAGTGGCCCGCCCGCGCGATCTGGATCGCGGCGGCAAGGCCGTTTGGACCAGCTCCGACGACGACCGCATCAGGCACGCAGCAGGTAGCGGTCGAACCACTCCCCCGCGCGGCGCACGGAGTCGATCATGTTTTCGCGCGTGCGGAAGCCGTGTCCCTCGCCTTTGTACACGTAGTACTCGTGCATCTTGCCCAAGGAGCGCAGCGCCGCGACGACCTGCTCCGCCTCGGACAACGGGACGCGCGGGTCGTTCTCACCCTGCAGCACGAGCAGCGGCGATTCGATCTTCGACACATGCGTCAGCGGCGAACGTTCGCGATAGCGTTCGGCGTCCTTCTTCGGATCGCCGAACTCCCGCACGAGCATCTCGCGCAGGTCGCCCCGGGTCGTGTCATACATCGTCTTCCAGGACACGACGCCGACGACCGAAACGCCCGCCGCGAAGCGATCTGGGTACGTCGCGAGCGCCATGAGCGTCATGTACCCGCCGTAGCTGCCGCCGTAGACGCCGACACGCTTCGGGTCGACGATGCGCTGCTTCGCGAGCCACTCGACGCCCTTGACCACGTCCTCGAGATCCTTGCCGCCCCAGTCCTGGCGATTGGCCTCCTGGAACTCTCGGCCGTAGCCGGTCGAGCCGCGGATGTTCGGCGCGAGGACGACGTAGCCGTTGTTCGCGAACCATTGATTGGCACGGTCCCACCAGCGGTAATGCTGTCGCGTGGGCCCCCCATGCACGTGGACGACCGCCGGCGGCGCTCCGTCGCTGCGGACGGCTTCGGCGTACGGCACATAGAGAAGCGCGGGGATCTCGCGTCCCATGGCCCCGGGATACCGAACGTGGATCGGCTCGACCAGCGTCTCGAAATCGATGGTCGCAGCGAGCGAGCGCGTAAGGCGGCGCGGCTCGGTCATGCGTTCCCGGGTGACGTACACGTCGTGCGGCTCGCGCGCGCTGCTGAAGAGGTACGCCACGAGATCGCCGTCGGGTCCGACGCGAATGGAGTCATGGACGCCCGGCCGATCTGCGACGGCGTGATCCGCGTGCGAAACGGCGAACACTCGGCGGACCGATACCTCGGCGTCCTCGTTGTGCAGGTAGAGCACCGCGCGGCCGTCGGACCGCCACGCCGGCGCGGACTCATCGAAGATGCTCCTCGTAAGCGGATCGACCCGTGTCACCTCGTCGCCGTCGAGGGTCGCGACCGCGATCTCGTAGCGCCGTCGCAGGTTCGTCGTGAAGGCGATACGCGACCCATCGTTGGACCAAGCGCCTTCCAGTGATTCCCCATCAACGTTCCGCGTTTCGAGCTTCGTCGGCGTGCCGCCTTCGGCGGAGATCACGTACAGGTCGCTGTTGGTGCGCACCGTGTCCCGCCGCGACGAGAAGAGCAGCCTCTTTCCGTTCGGCGACCAGCGTGGCTGGGCATCGTCGAACTGGCCTTCCGTGACTTGTCGCTTCTTTCCGGTCGCGACGTCTACGACATGGATGGCGAACGCTTTGCCACCGGTGTTCGCGACGTACGCGATGCGCGCGCCGTCGGGCGACCACGCGATCTCGCGATGCATCACGTCCGGCTCGTTCGTCAGGTTTCGCTCCGTCTCGCCGTCGCGGTCGACGAGCCAGATGTCGAAGCGCTCGTTCCCACCGCTGTCGCGGAGGAAGGCGAGCTGCTTCGCGTCGGGGGACCAGCGTGGCGAAACGGACCGCTGCTTCGCGTCTGTGAGCTGGAACAGCCGCTCGCGCTCGATCGGCGCGCTGTAGAGCTCGAAGTACCCGCTCTTGTTCCACGAGAACGCGACCTCCGCGCTGTCCGGCGAGAGATCGATCCCGCCCCATATGTAGTCGACGTAGGGCGAGCCGACCAGGTCGTCGATCGGGACACGACGGAATCGCTCGCCGAGCGTGCGCGGCTTGAATCCGGCGGCGGCCGGAACGATGTCGGTCGCCGCATTGGCGATCGTCGTCGCCGGCCGCTCCGTTGACGTCGCCCGCCAGTCCTCGGCGAACGGCTTCGGTCGTGGCTTCTGCTCGCGCGGCGGTGCGGTCGGAGTAGAGGGCGTTGGCGGGGAGGACGCCGTGGCCGCCGCGCCTGCGCCGTCCCCGGCGACCCGGGCACCAGCGGACACCGGACGCCTCGCGCTCTCCTGGATCTCCCGCGTCGCGCTCGCGACCACCAGCGTTTCAGGACCCATCGCGGCGGCGCGCACGGCGGTGTCCTCCTTCGGGACGATGACGTCGTGGTGGTACATCTTGTCCTCGAGGCGACCCTTGTACGCGCGGTCCCAGGGTGGCGGCAGGAGGATGCTGAACTGCTTCCGCGACCGCGGGAGCTCACGCTGGAGCTGCATCAGCGTGTCGCGGCCGGCGTTCCAGATCGGCGCGCGCTTGGACGACAGCACCGAAGAGAAGGCGAGCGGGATCAGCTGCTTCGCGCCCTCGCTCGCAAGGTCGAGATCGCCGCTGAACAGAACGCCGCCGGACTTGCGCACCAGCACGACGGTCCCGCCC
>JANMSU010000007.1:0-2097 GCA_031389835.1 Chloroflexota bacterium | reverse complement strand
CGATGAGCCGCAGCACCTCGCGCTCCCGCGGCGTGAGATCGGAGTACACGTCCGTCTCCGCTGTCGCGTTCTTGCGCAGCTGCCCGAACTCATCCAGCACGCGCCGCGCGACGGATGGATAGATGAGCGAGAAGCCGTCGGCGACCGTGCGGATCGAATTCGTGAGCTGCGTCGCGGTGACCTCCTTCAGGAGATACCCGGACGCGCCGGCGCGGATGGACGAGAAGACAAGGTCGTCCTCGTCGTAGTTCGTGAGCACGATGACACGCGCCGACGGCACGTAGTTGCGCACGCGACGCGTGGCGGTGACGCCATCCCAGTCACCCATGTTGATGTCCATGAGCACGACGTCAGGCAGCAGCTCCTGCGCGAGCTCGAGCGCCGCGTGGCCGTCGCCGGCCTCGCCGACCACTTCGATGTCCGGCTCGGTCTCGAGGATCGTCCGGAGGCCGCTCCGGACCACCGCGTGATCGTCGACGATGAGGATCTTGATGCGGCGCTTCTCGTTCATCGCCCGAACAGCCTCGCGAAGAAGCCGACGCGCTCCGCTCCGCTGGCCGCCGACACGGCCTGCTCGACGTCGGTCGACCGGCGTCCATAGTTTTCGGTGCTTACCGACTCGGTGGCGTAGGGGAGGCTGGCGCGCACGATGCTGCCCTTGCCGGGCTCGCTGCGGACCACGAGGTGTCCGCTCGCGGCCTCGGCCCGCTCGCGCATGCCGACGACACCGAAGTGGCCCCGATCCTCCGCGCCGCGGAAGGTCTCGTCGACGTCGAAGCCCTTTCCATCGTCCTCAACGGTCACGACGACGCCGTCCTGGTCGTAGAGAAGCGCGACCTTCGCAGTGCTCGCGCCGGCGTGCTGCGCGACGTTGCGGAGCGCCTCGCCCACGATGCGGATCACGGCGCGCTCGACCACAGCATCGAGCTCGCGTGGCTCGCCGCTCTCCTCCATCTGCACATGGAGACCGGTCTGGCGGCGCAGATCGTCGACGAGACGGCCGAGCGTCACAGGAAGGTTGAGGCCGCCGGTCTCACTCTGGCGAAGCGCGGTCATGTACTGGCGCACATCCATGAGCGTGGCGCGCGCGTCACGCGACGCCTTCGCGAGCTGCGGTCCGAGGAGGGCGGGGTCCTTGTCGAGCGCGCGCTGGCAGCCTTCGAGCGCGAGCACGACGCCGGTGAGCTCCTGCGCGAGTCCATCGTGGAGCTCCTGTGCGATCTTGCGCCGCTCGGCCGAGACGCCCTGGTCAACAACATCTGTCGAGGTCGAACGCTGCAGAAGCCCGACAAGATACTCGCCGACGTTGACGCTGAAGTCGGCGTCATCCTCCGAGTACGGTGCCGTTGCTCGCGCGGTCACGAGGACGCCGAGCGCACCGATCGGTGTCACGAGGTAGGTCGCGCAATCCGGCGGCGCCCACGCCGGCATCGTTTTGAGCTCGCCGAACGCGCCTCGTGCCGCTCTCTTCTCGCGTAGAACGGTCGCGAGGACCGTGTCCGATTCGTCTACTGGCACCTCCATGGTGCCTTTCTCGTACCCGGTTCCCGCGCGCAGGCGCAGCTTGTGCTCCGAGTGCGCCCAGATCCCGACGGCGTCGTTGTCGAGCGCGCCGGCGAGCATCATCGCCGCGGCGTCGAGATCGCTCTGCACATCCGTGCCGAGCGTCGCGAGCCGCGAGAGCTCGAAGAGCACCATCGCCTGCTTGCGATCGTCTTCGGCCTGGCGAAGGCGCGCTTCGATCTCCTGGGTCTGTTTGCTGGTGCGCCAGACCGCGTTAGCCGCCGCGAGCTCGATGCCCGCGAGCTCCGCGAGGCGCGTCAGGGTCGGGAGATCGTCGTCGCCGATCTCACGCCCGACCACGAACGCCGCGAGTGCGCCCGCGATCTGGTCGCGCCAGACGATCGGTGCCGCCAGCAGTGTCTGCGCGTCGCGCCCATCGCCAAGTCGCAGCGCGCCGTTCTGGACCTGCTCGGCGGTCCCCGTCTGAACGACGCGTAGCAGCGCCTCTCCGGCAGCGCCTTCCCAGCCTGTCTGCGGAATGTTGTGCGACACGAAAGTCGACAGACCGGACTGACCCGGCAGGACGATCGCGAT
>JANMSU010000487.1:0-2213 GCA_031389835.1 Chloroflexota bacterium | reverse complement strand
CCCTCGCTCGCGGCTGGCTACGCCGGCCCGCTGATCGACGCGCGCGCAGCAATCGGGCCGGCTGGGCGCAGATGCTCGCTCGGGGAGCGCCGCACCGTCCTCGCTCGCGTGCCTCACGGCATTTCTCACAGCGGGCCGCTGATGCCGCCGTCTTTGCGGATTCTCCAGAAGTGGATTGCTATCAGGAAGGCGGTCAGAAGCGGCAGCGCCACCACGTGCAGCACGTAGAAGCGCAGCAACGCATTCGGACCGAGTTGATAACCGCCGAACAGGAGGAAGCTCACCTCGGCTCCGACGACGGGTGTGGCGTTCGCGATCTCGTAACCGACGGTCACAGCCCATAGCGCGAGCTGGTCCCATGGCAGCAGGTAGCCGGTATACGAGAGGAAGATCGTGAGAAAGAACAGAAGCGTGCCGATGACCCAGTTGAACTCGCGCGGCGGCTTGTACGACCCCGTGTAGAACACGCGGATCATATGCAGGAAGACGGTGATCACCATGCCGTGGGCCGCCCAGCGGTGCATGTTCCGCAGCAGCTGGCCAAAGATGACGACCGTCTCGAGGTCCTTGATGTCCGAATACGCCCATTCGGTCGTGGGCCGGTAATAGAACATCAGGAGAGTCCCGGTGAGCGTGAGTACGAGGAACAAGAAGAACGAAAGTCCACCCATGCACCACGTGTAGGGGATCGCGAGCGCGTGACGGCGGACCTTGACCGGGTGCAGGTGAAGGAACACGTTCGTGAACACCGCGAGCGATTGGTTCTTGCGTGAGTCCGGGTAGCCGTGGCGGAAGAGCGACTTCCAGAGCGGACCCTGTTTCACGCGCTGCCAGACCTGCATCGGAATGTCGAGCATCTAGTGAACGTGCTCCTTCTGCGGTTCTGTCACCGGATGGCCGACGTGCCCGTTGTGGCCGTTCTTGTGACCGGGGGCACGGGCCGGATCGTACATAGGAAGTGGCCGGATCGTCCTGCCGCCGCCGACGGTGAGGTCAAGGTGGACCTCGTCGTCGATCGACTCTTTGGGCAGGGTCTTGCCGACCGCGGGCATGACCGCGCCGTAGCGGTTCATCGTGATCGCGTCCGTTGGGCAGCGGATGATGCAGAGCGCGCAGCGGATGCAGGCGGTCTCATCGAGGAAGAAGGCGACGCCCTGGCCCCATTTCTTTGCCTCGCCGACCGCGGGGATCGCGCCGTCGTCGACGATGTCCGACATGTCGACCATGTGGATGACATCCATCGGGCAGACGTCGACGCAACCGCCGCAGATGATGCAGAGCTCGCCGATGATCTCGATGTTGAAGTTGCACTTGAGGCAGCGGTCCGACTCGGCGACCGCCTGGGCGTGCTCGTAGCCCTGGTTCACCTCGAGGAACAGACCGCGGCGCTCCTTCGTCGCAAGCTTGGGCATCTCCTGCCGCGGGATCCGGTCGTAGTCCACTGACATGTTGTGGTAGACGCGCGCGAGCTCGCCTTCCCCGGCGATCTGCCCCACGTTGTCGGGAACGCTCGAGCGCCGCAGCGTCACGATCTCGTGGTACTCGGGCACGTTCACGGCGGACGCGATCGGATCCAGGAAGCGCGCGACCTGCTGGGCCGCGGACCGCCCGTCGGCGACCGCCGCGATGATCGTGGACGGCCCCTCGCGATAGTCACCGGCCATGAAGATGTTGGGGACGGACGACTGATAGGTCTCGGGGTCGATCTTCAGGTCGCGGTAGCGCTTGACGCGGAACTCCGGGATGTCGGCGAGCCAGGTCGTGTCGGGGTTCTGGCTGAGCGCGAGCAGGACCGTCTCGCATGGAACGTCGAACTCGGATCCCGCGATCGGCTCGGGGCTGCGGCGTCCGCTCTTGTCGGGCTCGCCGAGCTTGTTGCGGATGAACCGCACTCCGCGCACGTGACCCCACTCCGTCGTGAGGATCTCGACCGGTGACGAGAGGTACACGAAGTGGATGCCCTCGCGCTCCGTCTCGGTGAGCTCCTCTTCGTCGACCACCATCTCATCGCGGCCGCGGCGATAGACGATCGATACCTGGTCCGCGCCGAGTCGCCACGACGTCGATGCGCAGTCCATCGCGGTGTAGCCACCACCGAGGACCACAACGCTCTTCCCCACCTCGACCGGGCGGCCGCGATACGCGCGCTCGAGGAAGACGATGCCCGCCATCACGCCATCGGCGTCGAGGTTCTTGATCTCGGCCGGATAGTT
>JANMSU010000476.1:0-3386 GCA_031389835.1 Chloroflexota bacterium | reverse complement strand
GCTGTGCTCGCGATCTGGGTGGACATTCCGAAGCACGGGGTCTCGTCGTTCCCGTTCAACTGCCCGGGGATCTGCTTCCGGCTGCCTGGCAGCGCGACGGGTTTCTCGCAGGAGATCAAGACCCACCTCGGGCTCGATCTCCAGGGCGGTACGCAGCTCGTGCTCCAGCTGCGGCCAGACAAGCTGCCGCAGGGCTCGACCCCGATCCCGCTCTTCGAGCTGAACACGCAGGCGCGCGGCGTCATCGACCGCCGCATCAACGCGCTCGGCGTCTCCGAGCCCGTCCTGCAGGCCATCGGCGACGACAAGATCCTGCTCGAGCTGCCCGGCGTCTCCGACCTTCAAACGGCGCAGAACGTCGCGACCCGTCAGGCCTTCCTCGAGATCAAGGTCCCTAACAAGGAGAAGCCCGGCGAGTTCACGTCGCTCGTGCCGCCGCTCACGGGCGCGAACCTGAAACCGACGAGCGTCGGTTTCCAGGGCGCGAACCAGAATCAGCCCGTCGTCAACTTCGAGTTCGGCGCGCCCGATGACCAGCGCTGGATCCAGCTGTCCAAGGACTTCGTCGGCCAACCCGTGCAGATCTCGCTCGACGGCCGGGAGATCTCGGCGCCGCGCATCCAGCAGGTCTTCACCTCGGGCGGCGGCATCATCGAAGGCGGCTTCACGACGCAGTCGGCGAAGGAGCTGAGCCTCCTGCTCAACTCGGGTGCGCTGCCGGTCCCGCTCGACATCATCCAGTCGACCCGCGTGGAGCCGACGCTCGGCCAGGATTCCGTGCGCAAGAGCCTCATCGCCGGCGCGATCGGGCTCGCGCTCGTCGCGCTATTCATGGTGTCGTATTACCGGCTGCCCGGCGCCATCGCCGTGATCGCGCTGCTCTACTACACGGTGCTCACGTACGCGATCTTCCGGCTCGTCCCCGTCACGCTCACGCTCGCCGGGATCGCAGGCTTCATCCTCTCGATCGGCATGGCGACCGACGCGAACGTGCTGACCTTCGAGCGTCTGAAGGAGGAGCTTCGAGCCGGCCGGTCCCTTCGTGCCGCGCTCGACGAGGGCCGCACGCGCGCGTTCTCGTCGATCGCGTACTCGAACTTCGCGACGATCCTCTCCGCCACGATCCTGTTCTTCTTCGGGACAGGCGCGGTGAAGGGTTTCGCGCTGACCCTCGGGATCGGCGTGGTGGTCTCCTTCTTTACCGCGGTCGTCGTGACGCAGATGCTCCTGCACGGCGCGCTCGAGATCCCCGCCTTCCGCAAGCGCTCGCTCTACGGCGTCGAGGACCGTGAGGTGGCGCGTCTTCGCGAGCCGCGGCCAGCGCCGGTGAGGGTCTGATGCTCTTCAACTTCGTCGAGCACAAGTGGTGGTACTTCCTCATCTCCGGTCTGATCATCGTGCCCGGGACGATCTTCCTGCTTCTGGGCGGACTCCGCCCCGGCATCGAGTTCCGAGGCGGCACGCTGCTTGACGCGCGATTCTCGAGCGCGCCAACGAGCGCCGAGGTGCGTGACCTCTTTGCCGGACTGGGTCACGACGAGGCGTTGATCCAGCTGGCCGAAGGGGAGCGCGTGCAGATACGCACGGCCGCGCTCTCGATCGACGAGACGACGAAGGCCGAGGCCGCGCTCAAAGATCGTTACGGGACGAACTTCCTCGACATGCAAGCTTCGAGCGTCAGTCCCTCCTTCAGCGCGGAGATCGTCCGGAACGCGATCTGGTCGATCGTCCTCGCCTTTGGGCTGATCGTGTTGCTCATCGCCTTCGCCTTCCGCAGCTTCGGCTGGGGGGCGTTCCGCTACGGGATCGCCGCGATCCTCGCCCTGCTACACGATGCGCTGCTGGTCCTCGGGCTGTTCGCGATGCTCGGCTTCTTCTTCGCGGTCGAGATCGATAGCCTGTTCGTCACCGCGGTGCTGACCATCATCGGGTTCTCGGTGCACGACACCATCGTGGTGTTCGACCGGATCCGCGAAAACCTCCGTCTGAACCCGGGCGAAGCGCTGAATCCGGTCATCAATTTCTCGATCATGCAGACCATGACCCGGTCGATCGTGACCGGCCTGACGGTCGTGTTCATGCTGCTGGCTCTCTATCTATTCGGCGGATTCTCGATGCGAAACTTCGCACTCGCGCTGCTGGTAGGGGTCATATCAGGCACCTACTCGTCGATCTTCAACGCCAGCCAGATCGTCTCCCTTTGGCAGGAGATCGAGGACCGCATTCGCCATCGCGCTACCCCGGCGCCCGCCTGACACTCAGCGAAAAGCTGCCGGAATACACTGACCTAGATGTTCGGGCTGAAGCTATTGCCGCCAATGATGCGCACCGCGCTGGCGATGCTGATCGTCGGTGGGCTCGTTGGTTACGCGGGCACCGGATTCACGACGACGCTCGTCGCCGACTCGGGCATCCTGGGTGGCGGCGGCGAGTCGAGCGACGCACACAAATACGTGATGGCGCTCCTCCAGCGGGAATCCGAGAGCCTCGCTCAGCTGCAGCCGTCGCGGGACGTCGTGTCGCGCGCGCTCCAGCAGCAGAGCGTGTCGCAACAGTCGACGAGCGCGAAGCCGCTCAGCGTCACGTACCTCGGAGGCTCGTCGTCGGGTCGGATCAGCGTCCACATCTACGCGGTGGAGCTGCAGGCCACCGGCGGTCAGTACCAGTTCTTCCCGCTCGCGCTCACGATCGTCGGCGGCAAGGTGGTTCGCGTTGAGTAACGCCGCCGCGCTCAGTAGCGGCCCGATGAACAGCGCGCGCGCGGCAGTCATCCTGGCGACCTTCCTCACCGGCTTGGTCACGGGCGTTGTCTTCTACGCCGTGACGGACAAGGGAACGGACGCGAATCCATACGCCAGCCTGCCGAAGGCGGCGGAGCCGGCGGTCACTGCCGATGTCGCGCGGGCGATCCAGAGCGATGACGCCAAGGTGCTGGCCAACCTGCTGGACATGGAAGTCCTGCAGCAGCTTCAGACGGCGATCGAACCTTTGGCCGATATCAGATCTATGAAGTTCGTGGGGGCGGTCGAGAAGAGCGGTCGCGTTCTCGCCGCATACGTTGCAGGCGGTAAGACGAGCGACGGTACGGACGTCCTTGTCGGATTCGTCATGAACGTGACGGGCGACCAGATCGTTGGGGTGAACTGATGGCGAGCATGCAGACGGCGCTCGGGAACACCGCGTATGTGCTGGATCACAACAAGAAAAGGCTGCTGATCCTGTTCATCATCCTCGGTGGCGCGATCGGGCTCTACGGCATCCGCGGCATCTTCCAGGGGATCCTCGACATGATCGGGCAGGCGCCGCAGCTGCTCGTCCTGCTGCTCTTCTACTCATTCATGATGATCATGCAGTTCGGCGCGCTGATGTGGTTCATGTCGCGCCCG
>JANMSU010000472.1:0-1522 GCA_031389835.1 Chloroflexota bacterium | reverse complement strand
TTCGTCGCCGGGCAGGGCCTGTACGTCGCCGATGGCGGCAACTTCGGCGGCAACGGCCGTCTCCTGCGGGTCGACCCGCGCAGCGGGGCGGTCACGGTCCTTGCGACAGGCTTCGCAGCCCCCAACGCGATCGCCCAGGATCATCGCGGCCTTCTCTACGTCTCGGATTCCTTCGCCGGGGCGATCTACACCGTCGATCCAAACGGCAGTGGGAAGAGGCTCTGGAAGGCTGATCCGCTGCTTCTGCCACACGGGTTTCCGCCCTTCGGCGCGAATGGTGTCGCTTTCGACCGAGCGCAGGGTTACCTGTACGTCGCGAACACCGCCGACGACCGGATCCTGCGCATCGCCATGAACAAGGACGGCAGCGCCGGCGCGGTCTCGATCTTCGCGGACGGCGCGGCCCTGAACGCGGCGAACGGTACGACCGGCGCGCTAAACGGGGCGGACGGTATCCAGTTCGACGTCCGCGGCAACCTCTACGTGTGCGCGAACCAGGCGAACGAGATCCAGGTGCTGTCGCCGTCCGGATCGCTCATCGCGAGGTACGCGGGCACGGGCACCGACGCACTGGACTTCCCGGCCAGCCCGGTCTTCCACCAGCGCGGTCTGTACATCGCGAATCTCGCGCTCAACACGCTCGGCAGGGGAAAGGTCTCCGTCCTCGGTGTGCCGTTCCCAGGTGCGCCGATCGGCCGCTAGATCTAGCGCTCCCGCCGGAGGTAGTCGAGGATCTCCGCCATGACGCGGCAGTCGACCTCGTTGTAGCGCGCGATCTCGCCCATGACCTCGGTCTGACCGAGCGTCACGCCTCTGCGCTTCGCCTCGATCGCGGCGTTCCAGGCACCCGCCATCGCGCCCGCGCCGTCGGCCAGACCTTCGCCCCAGTGCGTCTGGATGTGACCGAGCGCGTGCAGGGAGCGCGCGATCGGCTTGAGCGAGAACGAGAACGCTCCGCGCACGACGAGCGGCTCGGCCTGCACGACCTCGCGCAGCAGATCGAACCAGTACAGCGCGGGCCAGTCGCGATCGGGGTGTCGCGCTCGCGCGTTGTCGTACGCGCGCTCGAAGTTGCTCGTCTCGGCCGGTGACCAATGCACCAGGCGCGCGGCACTGACGCCGCCACTCGCCTCCGCGGTCAGGGCCTGCAGATGCGCGAGCCACTCGTCGATCATTCGCGCCTCCGCTGCAAGGGAAAGCTCGTCGACCGTGAACTGTTGGAATCGCCACTCGCCGCCCCGGTAGGTCCCGCAGCCGATCTGAAAGATGACGGACTGACCGCCCTTGCGCGGGAACGCCGCGAAGTCGTCATCGAGATCTTGCAGGAACTCGAAATCGACGAACGCCTCGACCTCCGCGCTGTGGCGCCACTCCTGCGTTCCGGAGACCATGCGCGCCGGCCGCACCGTCTCACCGCCGGGCCGGTTCACGGCCAGCACGGCGTCGACGATCGCCGCTTCCTTCTCGCTGCTGATCCCGAGGAGCTGAGCGGAAACTCGCGGATCGTCCCAGCGCGTGACGC
>JANMSU010000450.1:0-5534 GCA_031389835.1 Chloroflexota bacterium | reverse complement strand
ACGATCCAGACCGCTCGTGACATGGGCATCACGGCGAACATCGACCCGAACCAGACCGGCCTAGCGCTGACGCTCGGTTCGAAGGAAGTGAAGCTCGTCGACATGACCGGTGCGTACGGCGTGCTCGCGAACATGGGCGTCCGCGTCACGCCGACCTACATCCTCAAAGTCGAAGACGCGAGCGGCAAGGTCGTCTGGGAGCACAAGGACTACGAGCAGAAGCGCGTGCTCGACCCGGGCGTCGCGTGGATCATGAACGACATCCTCAAGGACACGACGCAGCCGTCGCGCGACTTCATCTTCGGCCAGTGGACCAACATCGGACGTCCGGCCGCGCTCAAGACCGGCACGACGGACCTGCTGAAGGACGTGTACAGCGTCGGCTACGTCCCGACGCTGGTGACGGGTATCTGGATGGGAAACAGCAACAACGAGCCGATGAGCGCACGCAACTTCAACAGCGCGATGGGACCTGGCCAGCTATGGCGCGATTACATGAAAGAGGTGCTCGACGGCGTGCCGGTCGGCGATTGGGAGCGGCCGGCGAACATCGTCCAGGCCAGCGTCGTCGTCGCACCCGGCGCGTTCGGTGGCTACGGCTCGGGTCTCCTTCCGTCGAACCTCTCGCCCTTCTCGATGACCGAGTTCTTCGTGCGCGGCACCGTGCCGACGCAGGCCGACAACTGGTGGGTCGAGGGCTGCCCCGGTGCGGACGGCACGCGCCGAGTCGCGCTCAGACCGCAGGAACGAGCGCCGGGGAGCGTATGGCAGAAGTACACGGAGCAGTGGATCAGGGCGGCGAACGCGGGCGCGCACAACTATGGCCGCTACAGTTGGAACTTGATCGGCGCTGAAGCGTGCCCCACCTTCTCACCGTCGCCTTCACCGTCACCGTCGCCCTCACCGTCGCCATCGACAGGATTCACGCCCGGACCGACGGTGAGGCCGAGCGGGACACCATTCGTCGTGCCGTCCCTGACGTTGCCACCGTTCCCGTCGGGCCGCACCGTCGCACCGAGCCCCACCCGCCCTCCGTGACACGACGCGTCGGCGCGATCGTCGCGTGCGTCGACGCGAACGGACGTGTGCTCCTGGTCCGCCAGCGCGGCGGTCCGTTCGCCGGCGCGTGGCTGCTTCCCGGTGGCGGGGTCGAGGACGGCGAGTCACCTGAGGATGCCGTGCGCCGTGAGACACGTGAGGAGACAGGGTGTGAGCTGACGCAGCTCGCGCACGTCGCGACGTATGAGGTGGACGAAAGCACCGAGGACTTCCGCGCGCTCGTGCACCTGTATCGCGCCACCGCCATTGGCGATCCGCGCGCGGAGCACGGATCCGCGGTGCGATGGTCTGCTCCGGATGGATCCGGTTATCACGCGGCGCTGCGACGCGAGCTGGCCGACGCGGGTCTGCGCAATGAAGACGATGCGCGTCTCGCGCGCGCGCTCTCGACCACAAATGTCTCGATGCGCCGCATCGATCGGTAGATCGCGCGAAATTTCACGATGCGAGTTGCGCCGCTCGTGAAATGCGCGCTCTGGGTACGACTTCGTCCGTTCTGAGTACGACGACTAGTCGAATTGGTTAACGAACTCGCTCGCCGATACCCCGTTGACGCGCCTTTGACACGCGAGGGCCCGGTCGCGCCCTCGACGAACGTGCGTCCGATTCGTTAAGTCGTTTGCACAGCGGGACGCGTGGGGCGACCGCAGTGCAGGGGAGATGAGCTGTTGAGGCGGACTGATCATGCCGCTGTCATCACATCTTGTGTGGCCTTGTGCGCCGCGATGCTCTTGGGCACCGCCTTAGCGCCCGTCGCCGCGCAGATCCAGGTGAGGCCGGCGCTCCAGCCGGTCGCGATCCTCACAGTGATATCGGGTGACGTGCTCATGCGCAACGCAGCAGGTGACTTCGGTTCCGCGACCGACGGCGCTGTTCTGTATGTCGGCACCGTGCTACGAACGAGCGCGGATGCTGTGGCTCTCATCACGCTCTTCGAGGGCTCGACCGTTGAACTCGATCCCGCGAGCGACGTCACGATCGAGGCCGCGCGGAGCGGCTCAGCGTTCACGCAGACGATCGCACGAGGACTCCAGGTGATGATGCACCTGACGACCGCCGACTCACGCTACGAACAGACGACCCCGGCCGCGACCGCGTCGGTGCGCGGAGTCGAGTTCGAGATCGCCGTCACCAACGGCTTCGGCGCCCTGCCGATGACATTCATGTCGATCGCGCAGTTCGTCTCGCCCACCGTCGCCGTCCCGACGAGCGGGCAGCTCGTCGCACCGACTCAGATCACCACGCAGCGGGCGAACAGCACGTCTGTGTCGACGCGCTTGACCTCTCGCGGCGATCGCGTCCGCAAGGATCTCAGGAAGGACTAGAGCCGGACGATCGTCGCGCCGTCGCCGCCTTCCGCGGCGCCGGCAGGCTCGTGCCCGCGCACCAGCGGATGTCGCGACAGGACCTCTCGCACCGCGATCCGCAGCGCTCCGGTGCCTTTGCCGTGCACGATGCGCAGGCGATCCACGCCCGCGACTGCGGCGTCATTGAGGTACCGCTCCAGGACCTCGAGCGCCTCATCCGCCCGCGCCCCGCGGAGGTCGAGTTGCTGAGACACCGACGTCGCGGAGCCCTCGACGATCGGTCTGGTCGAGCGCGGCGGCTCCTGTGCTCCCTGAGCGGGCCGCAGGCTCGTCGCGGGTACCCGAAGCCGGAGCGGTCCCGCGGCGACGTCCGCCATGCCGCGATCGTCGATGGAGAGCAGCGTGCCGGCCTCGCTCACGCCCTCGACGTGCACAGGTGAGCCGATCGCGATCGGCACTGTCGCTCGCTGTGCGGGCTCCGGCGTCGATGACCGCCGTGTCGTCTCGGCCTCGGCCAGGGCGGCGCGCGCCTCGTCGACGAGGTTGCGCTTCGAGGCCCCCTCGCGTGCGCTTTCGGCCTGTCTCAGAGCGCGGCGTGACTGCAGGAGGAGCTCGTCGGCCTCGGTGCGTGAGCGGCGCGCGGCCCGCTCAGCTTCATCGCGAATGCGTGCCGCCTCGCGCCGCGCGTCCTCGGTGAGACGCCGAGCGTCCTCGGCCGCGACGCGCGCATCTTCGAGGGACGAGGAGAGCTCGGTGCGATGACGTTCTGCCTCGCGCAGCGTGCGCTCCAGAGAGCGATGTAGATCTGAGAGGTGCGCCTCCGCGCGCTCGAGGACAGCGCAGTCGAGACCGAGGCGCGATGCGATCGCGAACGCGTTCGATGCGCCGGGCAGGCCCACGTGCACGCGATACGTCGGGCGCAGTGACTCGGCGTCGAACTCGACGCTCGCGTTCGCCACGCCCGGTGTGTTGAGCGCGAACGCCTTGAGCTCCGGGTAGTGCGTGGTCGCGGCGACGAGAACACCGCGCTCGAGAAGGGTCTCGAGCACGGCCATCGCGAGCGCGGCACCTTCGTCGGGATCGGTCCCCGCTCCGAGCTCATCGAGGAGCGCGAGGTCGTTGCGCTCCGCCTCCGCGAGGGTCGCGACGACATTGCGAAGGTGCGACGAGAACGTCGAGAGCGACTGCGCGATCGACTGCTCGTCGCCGATGTCGGCGAAGACGCGGCGGACCACCGGCACGCGGCTGCCACGCGAAGCGGGTATCTGCAGCCCCGATGCGCCCATGAGCACGAGTAGGCCCATCGTCCGAAGGGTCACGGTCTTGCCGCCGGTGTTGGGGCCAGTGATGACGAGCGCGCGGAAGTCCGACCCAAGGCGCACGTCGATGGGGACGACGCCGGTCCCGCGCTCGACGAGCAGCGGATGGCGCGCGCCCACGAGGTCCAGGACCCCATGCGCATCAAGAGCGGGCCGCTCGCACTCGAGATGGTCCGCGAGCGCCGCCTTGGCGAGAAGCAGGTCGAGCGCGGCGAGAGCGGTGATAGTCGAGTCGAGATCGTCCCCTGCCCGCTCGACGCGGCGCGAGAGCTCGTCCAGGATGTGCCGGACCTCCGCGCTCTCGGCGAGCTCTGCCTCGCGGAGCGCGTTGTTCGCCTCGAGGATCTCGAGCGGCTCGATGAACACCGTCGCGCCACTTGCGGACTGGTCGTGGACGATGCCTTTCACGGCGCTCCGCATCTCGGACTTCACGGGGACCACGTAGCGCCCGCCGCGCTGGGTGACGAGCTGCTCCTGCAGCGCCTTCGCGAGCTCCGGGGACCGCAGCAGGCCGTCCAGGCGCTGCTGCAGGCGAGCCTGCGCCGCGCGGAGCGCCGCGCGCAGCGAGCCGAGGCGGGGGCTGGCTCGATCGAGCACCTCGCCGGTGCCCGCGATGGCATGCTCGATGGCGTCCGCGAGCTCGCGCGGCGGTCGCGCGAAGCGTGCCTTCGCAGCGAGCGGCGGATACGCATGGACGTCGCCGAACAGCTTCTCCGCCGCGCGGATCGTGTCGGCGATCTCGATCAGCTGCTGCGGGTCGAGCGAGCCACCGAGCCGCGCCCGGCGCAGCGCGTCACGCACGTCTCGCGCACCGCCGAGGCCCGCCGACCGCTGCGCGCGGAGCAGGTCGCGTGCGGCGCCGGTCTCGTCCTGCAGTCGCTCGGCCTCGCGCACGTCGGTCACCGGCGTGAGCGCCTCGGCGAGCTCGCGTCCGGGCGTGAAGGACGTACGTTCCGCGAGGAGCTCCCGGATCCGCGGGAACTCCAGGGTGACGAGCGCGCGATCGGCCGCGCTCGTCATCGCGAGACACCCGGCGAGCCGCGTATCCAGAGCCGCCACGGCCGCGCTGAGGTCGGGCCTTCGCTCAGGCCGATGCGCGGACCGCGCGCCACCAGGCTCGGTGGCACCGGCGGCGCCCGGCGCAGTTGAAGCTCAGACCGGACGAGGTCCGCGCCGGAGTGCGCCGTGGAAAGCGCGAAGGCGCGCCCGAGCAGACCCGGGCCGGTGAGGCGGGCTCCGTCAGCGAAACCCTCGAGCGGCTCCGCGCCGCGCAGCAGCACCGCACCCGGCATCCCGGCCGGATGCGCGACGACGTTCATGCAGAACCAGACCCCGTGGGACAGATAGACGTAGGCATGACCCGGCCTCCCGAACATCACCTCGGTGCGTGGCGTGGGGCCGCGGAATGCGTGCGAGGCCGGATCCCGACAGCCCTGGTAGGCCTCGACCTCGACGAGCCGCGCGGCGCGCCGACCGTGCGGACCATCGTAGAGGAGCACTTTGCCCAGCAGGTGCCGCGCGACGGCGAGCGTGGGGCGCGCGTAGAAGGATCGTGGAAGACGCGGGCCGTATCGGAGCGACGCTCTGCTAGCTCTTGCGCGGATCGAGCGCGTCCCGGAGACCGTCACCGACGTAGTTGATCGAGAGCACGGTAAGGAAGATCAGCATGCCGGGGAAGAATGCCCAGTGCGGTGCGATGTCGAGGTAGTCCTTCGCGTCGAACAGGAGCCGCCCCCAGGTCGTCACGTCGGATGGGAATCCGAGCCCGAGGAACGAGAGCGTCGACTCGGTCAGGATCGCGCCGCCGACCCCGATCGTCGCGGCGACGAGCACCGGGCTCAGAACGTTC
>JANMSU010000425.1:0-10528 GCA_031389835.1 Chloroflexota bacterium | reverse complement strand
TTCGTCGCGGTCGGCACGCAGTCGGTGGGCGGCGGGGCGAGCACGCTGTTCCTCCTGCGTCGCTTCCTCGTCGAGCGACGGCGGCTCGTCAGCGAGCGCGAGTTCAACGAGGCGTGGGCACTCTGCCAGCTGAGCCCCGGGATCCACCTCGTCGCGCTCGCCAGCCTCCTCGGGCAGCGCATCGCGGGATGGCGTGGAGTGTTGGTGGCCGTCTCCGGGATGATGGTCCCGGCCGCGATCATCACCGTGGCCATGACGGCCGTCTACGGACTCATCGCCGATCACCCGCTCGCGCGCGCCGCGCTCGCGGGCATGGCACCCGCGACCGGGGGCATGACGGTCGGTCTCGCGATCGTTCTCGTGCGCGGGGCGCGGCGGCATGGCCTCCGCGCGGTCGTCGACTACGCGCTCGTCATCGCCGCGTTCGCGGTACTCCTGTTCACCACGATCTCGAGCGTCCTCGTCATCGTCGCCGCGACGGCGGTTGGTGCGATCTTTCTCGGGCGCGCGCGCCCGACATCACGCGAAGGCGCGACCGGTTAGCCATGGATCCACTCGGACTCTTCCTGGTGCTGCTCAAAGACTCCGCGCTCGGCATCGGCGGCCTTGGGTCGTTGCCCCTGCTGCGTCAGGACCTGGTGGCGACTGGCCTCGCGACCGACGCGCAGCTCGTGCAGGCGCTAGCCATCGGGCGCCTCTCGACCGGTCCGACAGGTCTGTGGATCGTTAGCCTCGGTTATCAGATGGCCGGAGTGACCGGTGCGGCGATCGCGCTCGTCGCATCGAGCCTTCCGCCTCTTCTGATGCTCCCGGCGACCGCGCTGGCACGTCGCTGGCTGCTCTCGGTGCGGTTCGCGGGGATCGTCCGCGGCGCCTCTCTCGCAACGGCGGGTCTACTCTGCGCAACGGGCGCTTCGCTCATCGTACCCGCAGGCTACGCACCGTCATGGTGGCAGGTCAGCGTTGGGATCGCAGCAACGCTCCTGACGTACCAGGGACGCCTGCATCCCGCGGTCGTGATCATCGCTGGTGCGGTGGTCGGTCTTTTGCTGGCGACGTAAGTTCATAGAATCACTCGACTGAACGCGCTCGATCTCGTCTCCGCGCTGACCCAGATCATCTACGTGCTGATCTTCATCAGCGTCGCGTTTCACGCGGTGCGCCAGCCGACACGGGCGCACACCGACATGACCCTCTTCTTCGGTACCCTCGCGTTCGTCATCCTGGCCTCGCGTATCGCCACAGTCGGCGGCGGGACCCCACCGCCGTTGCTCATCGCGGTCGAGGTCGCGGTACTCATGGCCACGCCGTACATCCTGTTGAGGCTCGTCGACGACTTCACGCATGTGCGCGCTCTCGTCAAGCGCGTTGCGGAGTTTGGTCTGGCAGTGGGGATCGTCGCGACGTTCGCGGCCCTGCCGGAGTTGCCCAGGCCGGTGATCCTCTACGTCGTTGGGTACTTCTTCGTCGTGTCGATCTACTGCGCGATCGCATTCATCCGATCCGCGCGGAACGCGCGCGGCGTGACGCGTCGTCGGATGGAGGCGATCTCGCTCGGTTCGATCCTGCTCGGGACCGACCTTCTCGTCGTGGGACTGACCCCGCTGGCGCCTGATGACAGCCGTGCCATCTTTCAGGCGCTCGGGCAGCTGCTTGGACTTAGCTCAGCCGTTGCGTACTACGTCGGCTTCGCGCCGCCACCGATCCTCCGCAGGGCATGGCAGGAACCCGAGCTGCGCTCGTTCCTCGCGCGCGCCGCGAGCCTGCCGCGGCTCCCGACGACGCTGGACATCGTGCGCGAGCTTGAGCGTGGCGCTGCGAACAGCACTGGCACCGCGGCACGGATCGGACTGTGGCAGGAGGACACGTCGAAGCTTCGCTTCTGGGAGGACGACGACGCGATCGTTGATCTTGAGCCCGGCACCCACTTCGCCGGTCGGGCGTTCGAGCTGCAGCGTCCGATCTTCAGCGCGGACCCGATCCGAGACAACCCCGACAGCGCGGCCAGCTACCGCTCGCGCAACATCGGCGCCGTCCTTGCGACGCCGATCACCGCGGGTGAGCGTCGACTCGGAGTTCTCGCCTTCAGCG
This sequence comes from Chloroflexota bacterium, assembly GCA_031389835.1. Classification (GTDB taxonomy): domain Bacteria; phylum Chloroflexota; class Limnocylindria; order P2-11E; family P2-11E; genus CF-39. The sequence continues at coordinate 8,437 of JANMSU010000425.1, read as the reverse complement.
CCGCCCGTGCGCCGATCTTCGCCGTGAGCGACATCGAGCTGGCCGGGCTTCTCGCCGATCAGGCGGCGGTCGTACTTGAGAGCCGAGTGCTCATCGACCATGCCACGCGCGTGCGCGCACGCGAAGAGGCGGCGCGTCTGAAGGAGGACTTCCTCTCGGCCGCCGCGCACGATCTCAAGACCCCGCTCACAACTGTCGTCGCACAGGCCGAGTTCCTCGAGCGGCGAGCGGTGCGGGAACCGACTGCTCCGGCGGACCTCGCTGGGATCCAGCGGATCGTGCGAGAGAGCAAGCGCTTAGCCGGGCTGGTCGGAGATCTGCTCGACGCGACGCGACTCGAACAGAGTGGGCTCGTCGGCGAGCGGGAGCCGGTCGATCTTGCAACGCTGGCGCAGGAGATCTGTGCGCATGACACGGTCGACCGCAGCATCTGTCGGGTCGAAGCGAGCGCACCGGTCGTCGGCGCGTACGACCGCCGTCGCGTCGAGCAGCTCCTTCAGAACCTCGTCGAGAACGCGAGGAAGTACAGTCCTGACCTAACACCGATCAAGATCAAAGTCTGGCAGGAAGATTCGGAGGCGCGTGTCGCCGTACAAGACTCGGGCATCGGGATCCCGGCGGCCGATCTCCCGCGGATCTTCGAGCGCTTCTCGCGAGCGTCGAATGTCGACGACAAGCGATTCCACGGCATGGGCCTGGGGCTTTTCATCTGCCGCGGCATCGTCGAAGAGCATGGTGGTCGGATCTGGGTGGAAAGCGAGGTCGGCAAGGGTTCGACGTTCCACGTCGCGTTGCCGATCGCGGATGGAAGGAGGCTCAACTAACGATGGATCTTTGGGCTGGAGGTCCGCCCCGCGGCGATGAGCCACGCCGAGGTGGCACGGCGCGGCCAGGTGCCGGCGGTGATGGTCAGCACAACACCGTGCTGGTGGTCGACGACGACACATCGATCCTCGACACGGTGAGTTCGATCCTTTCGGGCGAGGGCTACGACGTCATGAGCGCGGCGAGCGGCCAGGAGGCGCTCGCGGCCGTCTCGCGCAAGCAGCCCGTGCTGATCCTGCTCGACATGCGGATGCCGGTCATGGACGGGTGGGCCGTCGCGCGCGCACTTCGCGAACAGGGAAGCAGGGTGCCGATCGTCGTCATGACGGCGGCGGAGAGCGCGAAGCGCTGGGCGGATGAGGTCGGCGCCGAGGGTTATCTGGCGAAGCCATTCGGTCTCGACGAGCTGCTCGCGACGGTTGAGCGCTTCCGCGATCACGGAGGTCGAGCGAACTAGGAGCCCTCTTCCGCGCCACCCACGGTGGCGGCGAACGCGAGATCCTGTGGTCGCACCTTCTTCGGGTCGAAGGCGCGAACGCTCTTGGTCATTCGTGTCAGCGCCTCGGCCACCGTCATCGGCGGCCCGGCGCCCTTCTTCGTCGGGATCCAGCGGACTGGATTGCACCGCGCGACGACGACCGCGCGCAGGTACGGGCTCCTCATCCCGATCTCCTGCAGCGCCTTTACATGGGCGCTCACGCGGTCGTCGATGTCGAGCAGGCGCACCGACCACTGCTCTCGCTGACGGAGGGCCGCGGGAAGCGTCTGATCGAGGAACACCTCGACCCGCCGCAGCATCGAGTTGTAAGAGGAGCCGGAGAAGCGATCGCGCTTCTCGTAGGCGCAGCCCAGGGTGAGGAACGCCGGCGACTCGAACGACGTCGCGTGGTCCTTCTCCTTCGACCGCTGCTGCTCCTTCGCGAGCGAGCGCGCCATGCGGATGACCTCGAGGCTCCGATCGCGCAGGTTGTGTGCTTTCTCCGTATTGAGGGCGAGGATCCGGTAGGCGAGCGCGGGATCCGTTGTCGCGAGCACCGTGATGGATCGCTGTCCGAGCTGTCGCGCGGCGGCGATGCGGTGCCTTCCGTTCGGCGAGAGGAAGCCCTCCTTGGCGGGGATCGCGATGACCGGGTCGAGGAAGGCGCCGGTGTCACCGATCGCCTTCGCGAGCCGCTCCGCGTGCGTCCGCGACAGGTCGCGCTGGAACGCCGTGGCTTCCACCGCGCCGACCGGCAGCGTTGCGAACACGAGCGGCGTACCGCCGTACGGATCGCGGTACGCGCCAATGACGGCACCGCGCGACGAGCGGATGTGGGCGACCAGCTCGCCGATCTCCGCGTCGTCAGTCGCGATGGCGCTCTGCGTCGGCTCTGGCCCGCGCGCCTCGGCCGGGCCGCGGCGCTTCCTCGTGGTCTTGCGGGTCGCCTTGCCGGCGGTCTTCTTTGCCGCGGTCTTTTTGGCGGGCATGGGCGCTCACGATACCCCGCGCCTCTCCGGCGGGCGCGCGCGCACTTGCTGGCTCGCGAACCGATGCGCGCCAGCCCCGATACGTTCGAGGATCCGATCCACATCGACGGCGACGCCGCGGCGCGTGAAGTACCTGCCGAGCGTCGTGACGTCGCGGACGAGCAGATCGTGTGCGGCGGGGTGCGTGACGATCTCGACGGTCTGCGAGAAGTCGATCAGTACGGCACGATCGCGCCACCAGAGGACGTTGAAGGCGGAGAGATCGCCGTGGACTCGGTCGGCCGACACGAGGACGGCGAGCTCGTCGACCAGTTCATCCCACACCCGTTGCGCGACCGGCGATTCGAGGTCGACCTCGGACAGACGCGGAGCGGCACACTGCGCATCGCCGATGAAAGCCATGAGGTAGCCATCGTCCAGAAGCTCGACCGGTGGTGGAACCGTGGCGCCGGCGCTGTGGAGCCGCACCAGGGTGTCCCACTCATGCGCGATCCAGCGTGCCTGGGCGGCCTCATGACCGAAGCGGGTGTTCTTCTTCATGGCGCGGTGCTCCCGCCGCGTTCCCTCACCCCAGACGCCCCTGTACATCGAGTCGTTCTGGAAGCCGCGACGGTCGCGCGCCTTGAAGCGCTTTTCCGCGAGTAGGGTCGTTCGCTCGCCCGACGTGCGGGCGACGAGATGGACCTCGCTCTCCTTGCCCGTCTTAACGACGCCCAGGCGCGCGTCGCGATACGCGCCCGTGACGAGCCAGTCGCTGGGAAATAGGTCGCGTGACGGCATGCGTCCTCCGCGGAGGAGGGCATGAGTGAAAGGCACCGCGCGCGAGGTGCTGCGGCGGCCTCTTAGACCGCGGACACCACGGCAAGGAGACCGGCGCAGTGATCGCGTGCGGTGCAAACGCTCATGTCCGGCCTCCCTTGGTTTCGTCGCCCGATTGGCGCGCGGGAATCGTACATGCTGGCATCGAGCGTGCCTAGATTCGGCAGTGGGCACCGCGCGCCGCACGTCACGTCACTTCATCCAAGTGAACGGCATCTGGGACACGGTCAACGACCACGCGTACGGACTCGCCCGGTGTGCTCAGCTACACCGTTGCTTCCAAGCGATTTGGATTCACTCAGCGCAGGCGCGCGCGAAACCGACAAGCGTTAAGGAATCAGCGCGCCGAGCTCTTCACACGACGTCGCGACTTTGCTACGTTCAAGGTCGGAAGGATGCCCACCCGGGAAGGATCCCGGCGTGCCATATCGCGATCCAGAGAAGCGACGCGCGGCTGTCCGCGAGGCGGTCCGCCGCTGGCGAGAGCGCAACGGGCGGAGGTACGCCGCCAGGCGGCGCCAGCTCGATCGCGAACGCTACGCGGCCAATCGCGAGTCGATCCTCTCCGCAAAGCGGCGGCGGTATTCGACTGACCAGGCATTCGCGCAGCGGGTTCGCGCAAGTAACCGCGTTTGGTACGGCCGTAATCGCGCTCAACGCCGTGAAAGCAATCGCCGCTACTACGTCGAGAATGTCGAAAAGCTTCGCGCAAAACAGCGGGAGCGAAACCGGCGCAGATATGCCGACGATCCCGCGGCCGCGCTCGACTACTACAAGACGTGGCGTCTTCGCAATCTTGAGCGTGCCCGCGCATACGTACGCGTTTCGAACAACAAGCGCAGGGCGTCCGCGGCCGCAGAACACTTCACATTCGAAGAGTGGGAGGCGCTACTCGTAGATCACGCAGGACGCTGTGCGTATTGCGGCTCAAATGAACGCATCGAGGCGGACCACCGGACGCCGTTGTGTCGCGGGGGATCCAACCTGATCGCGAACGTCCTGCCCGCATGTCGCCATTGCAATCGGCGGAAGCATCGAAGGACTGAAGAAGAGTTCCGCGCGCTACTTCAAACTGAAAGGCGGGCCCAGCTCCTCGCGAGCTAGCGCGTTGGCGACGGGCTTGCCCGACCTCGCAGCTGCGGTACGACGAGGTCTTCGCCAAAGATCTTCGAACGTGGCACTTCATCGAGGAAGCGCTGGATGCCGTTCACGATCGCGAGTGCAACTCCGTCGCCATGATCGAGCATCAGATTGCGATCGTGTCCGTTGGAGAGGAATCCCATCTCCAGGATCGCCGCGGGTGTGTGCGGCGCCGCCGCGTGCTGATAGCGGCCCCAGTTGAACGAGTAGTAGGCAGACATGTTGCGACTGATTCCGACTGCATCCCAGTCGAGTCCCGTCTGTCTTGCGTACTCCTCGCGCAGGACGCTCACGAGCTTGTCCTCATACGGGCCACGGCGCGAGCCGTGCGCGATCTTGAACCCGCTCTTCTCGCCCGTGCCGTCGCCGTCCATGTGAAGAGCAAGGAAAACGTCGGCGATGTAGCCCGGCGGCACCGTCGTCGGGATGATGTCGACGGCATACCCGCGCGCCACGAGCTTCGCCTTGACGCGCTGCGCGATGTCCATGTTGACGTCGACTTCGGTCACGCCCGCCCAGCTCGTCCCGGTCTGGAACACGATGCGAGTTCCGAGCTCCGCTGGCACCTTATCCGTGTCCAGGTGGCCAACCTGGATCCCGATCCGTCGCGGCCCAGCGGGCATCGCCGGCTTCGGGATACGAACGCCGTTGGCCTGCACGATGGCGCCGCCGGGGGGAGCGAGCGCGACGGGCGGGACACCGGGTACGTCGCGCGAGGGATCGAGATCTTCGGGGTCGATGTCTTGAAGCATCGGCAGTGGTGCCCCGGGCTTCACCGCCACGCCTCCACCCGACTGCGCGCCGGGGGCGCCTGGAACGAACGGCACGCTGCCGCCCGAAGAGATAACACCACACGAAACGATGGTGGCCGCGACGACCGAGAGACCGGCGACCGCGACCACGAGTAGGCGGCGCATCTTCATAGGCTACGCGACATGCAGGTCACTGACCCGCTCTATCCGCGAGAAAGCCCAAATGTGTCGTTGAGCGAAACGACATCGACACGTTACGCGGGGCGACCGGGGCCCAGGCAGGTCAGCGAGCGATGCCAGAGACTGGCCGCGTGAGCTCTGACGATCTCGTCTACCTCAGCCGCGAGCCCCTGAACGCCGAGACGCCTCTCGAACGGCAGGTCGGCGTGATCACGCCGGCAGAGCGGCACTACGTGCGCGATCACTTCGCGATCCCGGAGGGCCCGGACCGTCTCGAGATCGACGGCGCCGTGCGTAAACCACTCCACCTGGAGCTCGAGGAGATCCGATCGCTTCCGCCGCGATCGCTCGTCGTGACGCTCGAGTGCGCCGGCAACGGAAGGGCCTTTCTCGATCCGCCCGTCGCCGGCGAGCAGTGGCGCACCGGCGCGGTCGGCACGGCCGAATGGACCGGCGCATCGCTTCGGACGGTGCTCGATCTGGTGGAGCCAAACTCGAGCGCCGTGGAAGTGCTCTGCGTTGGCGCGGACGCGGGCACGCCGGCCGATGTCGGCGCGCGGATCGCGTACGAGCGATCGCTCCCGATCGCCGACGCGCTGCGCGATGACGTGCTTGTCGCCTACGCGATGAACGGAAGCGACCTTCCGCCCGAGCACGGCGCTCCGCTGCGACTCATCGTCCCGGGTTGGTACGGCATGGCATCGGTCAAGTGGCTCGCGAGGATGCGCGTGCTCGAGCGGAGGTTCGAGGGTTTCTTCCAAACGGAGCGGTACGTCGTCGGAGACCGGCCGCTCCGGGAGATCGCGGCGCGCGCGCTGATCACGTGGCCGCGGGACGGTGAGCGCCTCGCGAGGCGCCAGTTCGTGGCGCGCGGTTACGCCTGGAGCGGGCGAGGCGACCTCGCGCGGGTCGAGATCTCCGCCGACGGTGGAGGCCGCTGGCGCGACGCATCCCTCGGCGAGCCGGTCGGCCGCTACTCGTGGCGGCTGTGGCACGCGGCCATCGAGCCGCGCGCGAGTGGGGACCTGGTGCTTCTGGCGCGTGCCCGCACCACTGCGGGCGCGACGCAGCCGCTGGACGAAGTGCGTAACGAGCGTGGATACGAGAACAACGCGGCGCGGCCGGTCCGGGTCGAGATCGCCTAGCGCGCGATGGCGCTCTGCCTGCCGCTTAGCCGGTCGCGCACGTCGGGCACGAAGCAGGTCTCGATGACGGACGCAAGGCGCGGCGCGGACCGGATCACCTGATCGAGCAGGGCCTGGCCACCGACGACGTTCGACTCCGCGCCGGAGTGGACGTTGAGCACGTCGTCGTCGATCCCGTCGTACACGCGTCCCTCATCCCTGTCGTACACGGCACGTCGCGCCGGGTTCCGCCCGTCGAACCAGGAGCGGGCCATCTCCCACAGCTCATCGAAGCGCGGCTCGCCAGTGACCGCGCGAAGGCGCTCGATCGAATACACGGCCGAGGCGACCCCATACGGCTGGACGGTCGCCGCGTCGAACCCGCTGTCGATGCGCGGGCCAAGGTACGTCAGTGCGCTCTGCCGCGCGACTTCGATGAGGTCGTCACGTCCGAGGATCTGTCCGGCGTCCGCGAGTACGCCCTCCTGCTGATGACCCCAGAGGTGTGGCTCGATCTGATCGGGGTTGTCGAAGAGCACGCCGTCGCGTCGGCATGCGGCCATCTCGTCGCACCACCGGGAAAGCTCTGCTCGGAGCTCGGGGTACGCGCCGGCGCGAAGCAGGTCGGCAGCCATGAGCGCGTGGATCGACCGGATGTCGGCCGGCACATCGCGGGCGGCCAGGATGTGCTCGATCCCCCGCTCGAGCCCGGCGCGCGCGCGTTCCTCTCCAAGGACGACCGTGGCGCGCGCGAGCGCGCGCACGCCGCGCGCGTGCCAGAAGTTCCCGCCCGGAAACGACGTGACTCCGGATTCGTTCCGCTGACCCGACCAGTCGGTAATGAAGTTCACGAAGCGACCGTCCTCAAGCTGCATGTACAACAGGAAGTCGAGCAGACCAAGTGCCCATTCACGCATGCGGGGCAGACGGGTCCCAGCCCAGACGTCCGTGAGGAGGATGAGAGCGCGGGACGCATCATCGACACAGGCGACACCCTCGAATCCGCGATCGGCCGCCGGAAAAGTGCGATCGGCAGCATCCGCGTACACCGCGATCGCGCAAGCGCGCTCCCCTGCGGACTCGATCGGAACAGTGAGACGCGCGAGCTGACGCAGCACGGTTACACGCGAACGAGGCGCTCGGCGGCGCCACGCCAGGGCTCGAGGCTGTTCACGATGTCGCGCACATCGAAGTCAGCGGCGGCGACGACTGAGTCGGCCGCGCCGTAATACATGCGGATGCGGCCGTCGCCGAGCTCCACATGCCCGCAGGAGAAGATCGTCTCGTTGAAGAGGCCCGTTCGCTCGAACGTCTCGTGCGGCTCGAGGATCGGTTGGGCCGAGCGCGCGAGGATCTTACGCGGATCACTGGCGTCGAGCAGCAACGCGCCCATCGCGTAGCGCGCGTCGCGGTCCACACCGTGATACAGCTCGAGCCAGCCCTCGGCGACGCGGAACGGCACCGCCGACCCGCCGGTGCGGAGCTCGTCCCAGTAGTCGGGGCGCGGAAGGGCGAGCGTCTCATGGCCACCCCAGGACCGAAGGTCGTCGCTGAACGCGATCCAGATGCCGCAGATACGGCTGAACGACTGCGGCATCGGTCGGGTGAGCGCGACATACCGGCCATCGATCTTCTCCGGGAAGATCACCACGTCCTTGTGGTCGGGCAGGAAGATCACACCATGTCGCTCGAAGCTCCGGAAGTCTTTCGTCGTCGCGAGGCTGGTGGTGATGCCCCAGCGGGAGACGGAGACGTAGGTGATGTGCCATTCGCCGTCGATGAACGTCGCGCGCGGATCCTCGACGCCGTACTCCTCCATGTCCGTGTGGGGCGATATCGCCGGTGCTTCGTCGATCGTGAAATTCACGCCGTCTCTGCTGCGCGCGACGCGGAGATGTGAGATCTGCGCGAGGAAGTCGATGTACCCCTCATTCGCCATACGCAGGCTCCCGCTCGAGTTGCGGTAGCGGATGGACCGCGGATCCCGAAGATCCAGGCCCGGCAGGTTCGAGGGTATGTATGCGACGACGACGCGCGGCGCGCCGTGGCGCGTGTCAAGGAAGGCCATGCCGATGAGCTGCTCCTTCCGGTAGTGGGGAGGCAGCGGCTGGAGGATCGGATGCGGTGCGG
>JANMSU010000421.1:0-4539 GCA_031389835.1 Chloroflexota bacterium | reverse complement strand
TGTCGGCCGCGCGGTGCGCGACCGGGAACGTCGGGCCAGACCCGGCGACGTTGAAGTAAAGGAAGTCGCCGCGCAGCGCCTGAAGCGCCTCGCGCGAGATGTCCGGGGCGGGATCGATCTCGTGCGACTTCATCCCGTCGTTATCCCGCGGATCGCGAGGCCGGCGGTGAACAGCGCCGCGAGCCCGAGCGCGATCGACTGACCGCGCGGCGTTCGGTCGCGCACCATCGTCGCCGCCAGCGGCATCGCGACCGCGAGCGCGAGGCCGTACAGGATGTGCACGGTGTCCGCGGGCGCGCCGCGGAAGACCAGGACCAGCAGGCCCAGCACGCCCTGCGCGACGGCGGCGATCGTCGCGATCGCGATCGCTCCGCTGAGGCTCCGGTCCGGGCCACGATCGCGTATGCCCTGGAGGATGGCCCAGAGTCCCACGAGCGTGTAGTAAAGGACGAGCGCGTAAGCGACACGTCCATGCAACGACAACACGAGGTCCATCGCCCGAAGGCTAGGGCATCGCCTGCCTACTACGTCCCGGCGAAGCCGGGCGGAGATGCAGTGACGCGATAGCGTCACCAAATATGCTCGTTCGATGATCGACGTGCGCGATCTGTCGCGGTCTTTCGGGCGCACCGTCGCGCTCGAGGGTGTGTCGTTCCGCGTCGAGCCGGGCGAGATCGTCGCGCTGCTCGGTCCCAACGGCGCGGGCAAGACGACGGCGAGCCGCATCATCGCGGGCATCCTCGCGCCCAGCGAGGGCGACGTGCTCGTCGACGGCATCTCGGTGCGCGCCGACCCCGGCAGCATCCGCGTTCGCTGCGGCATGGTCACCGACCAGCCGTCGCTCTACGAGCGCATGACGCTGCGGGCGTACCTCGAATTCTTCTGCCGCCTCTACGACGTCGCGGCCGCCGCGCGCCGCAGTGAGGAGCTCGCGGCGCTGCTCGGACTCACCGATCGCCTCGACGTCCGGCTCGGCGCGTTCTCGCGCGGTATGAAACAGAAGGTCGCGATCGCGCGCGGCCTCGTGCACGACCCGCCCGTCCTGCTGCTCGACGAGCCCGCGACCGCGCTCGACCCCGAGACCGCGCGCTCGCTGCGGTCGTTCATCGTGTCGCTGCGCGCGCGACACCGGGCCATCCTCCTCTGCACGCACGATCTCGACGAGGCGCAGCGCATCGCGGACCGGGTCGTCGTCCTGGTCCGCGGCCGCGTCGCGCGCGAGGGCTTGACCGGTGCGCTCCGCGCCGACGTGCACCCACGGTTCGTCGTCTCGTTCACCGGCGACGTCGCGACCGCGCGCGACGCGCTCGCGCGGGCCGGCGTGAGCGCCGACCCCGCCGACTCGGAGAATGGCTATGCGGCGCTCCGGTTCGACGCCGACGAGCCGGGCACGACGAATCCGGTGGTGTTGCGCGCGCTGCTCGATCGCGGCCTTCACGTCATCACGCTCGTGCGCGAAGAGCGCTCGCTCGAGGACGCGTACTTCTCGATCGTCGCCGAGGCTGGTGAGCACAGTGGGTAAGGCGGCGCTCATCGCGTGGCGCGAGATCCGCTGGGAGATCTTCGGCGACCGCGGCGCGGTCCTCCGCACCGGCTTCTTCGCGCTGCTCCCGATCCTCTTCGTGATGAGTGGCCGCGGCGGTGGCGGCCCGAACGACTTCGCGATCCTCGTGCTGGCGCTGCAGAGCACGCTCATCCCGGCGCTGTCCGGCGTCGCGCTCATCGCATCGACGTTCACGCAGGAAAAGGAGAACGGGACGCTGGTGCCGCTTCTCGCATCGCCGGTGCGCGACATCGACATCGTGGTCGGCAAGCTGCTCGGGATGGTCGGTCCGGTCATGGTCATCTGCGCCGGGAGCCTCGGCGTGTATTACGTGCTCGGTTCGATTGTGTACGGTGCGGCGCGCATCCAGCGCGCGCTCCCGCCGGAGATCCTGTTCGCTCTTCTCGTGCTCGCGTTCCTGTATCTGATCACCGCGGGGAGCTGGGTCCTGATCGTCGCGGCGATCGTGCGCACGACCCGGGCCGGTCAGCAGATCTCGGGACTCATGATCGGCCTCTCCGCCGCCATCTTCGCGGTGCTCGGAATCGCAGCCTCTCGCATTGCCGACGGCTGGGCGCTGGTGGGTCTAGGTGTGTTCTTCGTCGTCGCCGACGTGGTCGCGCTCGAGATCGCGCGGCGGGTGTGGCAGCGCGGCGAGGTGATCGGACGCATCTGACGTTGACGGCGGCACTGCCGACCTTTAGCGTTCGCGTCCTCATGACGCGATTCGTCTCCTTTGTCATCGTTACCCCGCTCCCGACGGGAGCCGGCGGAGGAGGCACGCTCAGCTAGCGGCAGAGCAGACCAGCGGAACGAAGCCTCCCAAGATCGGGAGGCTTTCTTGTTTCTAGAGGAGGAAGCGGATGGCCAGCAGCGTTCACGAAAGGCTCAAGGAAACAGCGGCCCTGGGGACGGAGATCCCGGAGACGGGGTGGGCCTACCAGGACGGCGTCTTCAAGAAGCTGGCCGACGCGCACGTCAGCATCGCGACGCACGCGCTCAACTACGGCACCGGCGTCTTCGAGGGGATCCGGGCGTACTGGAATGCGGCCCAGGAGCAGCTCTTTGTGTTCCGCCTGCAGGACCACTTCGATCGGATGCGCGGCAACTGCCGTCTCCTGCGCATCGAGCTCCCGGGCGACAGCGCCGCGCTCGCCGAGGTCACGCTCGAGCTGCTGCGCCGCAACGAGTTTCGCACCGACGTGTACGTACGTCCGCTCGCGTACAAAGCCGCGCGCTCGATCAAGGTCGCGCTGCATGACCTGCGGAGCGGATTCGGCATGTTCGCGTTCCCGATCGGCGCGTATCTGCCGACCACCGGTCTCTCCGCGCGGACGGCGACGTGGCGCCGCACCGCCGACGACGCGATCCCGGCGCGCGGCAAGCTGACCGGCGCGTACATCAACACCGCGCTCGCGGTGGACGACGCGCACGACGCCGATGCCGACGAGGCGATCTTCCTCACGCGCGACGGCCACGTCTCCGAGGGTGGCAGCGCGAACCTGTTCATGGTCCGCGACGGCCAGCTCATCACGCCCTCGGTCACCGACGACATCCTCGAGGGCATCACGCGCGACAGCATCATGACCATCGCGCGAGAAGAGCTGGGCCTCGCGGTGCAGGAGCGCGCCATCGACCGCACCGAGCTGTTCATCGCGGACGAGGTCTTCTTCTGCGGGACCGGCGCGCAGGTCGCGCCGTGCGTAAAGGTCGACGGACGTACGGTCGGTGACGGGAAGATCGGCCCGATCGCGCGCCGCATCGGCGACGCGTACTACGCCATCGCGCGCGGCGACGATGCACGTCACCCGGAGTGGCGGACGGCGGTCCACCGCTGAGCGTCTCGTATCAGGGGCTGGCCGGGGCGTACTCCGAGGCCGCGGCGGCGGCGCTCTTCCCCGATCAGAAGCTTCTGCCGCGGCGCACATTCTCGGAGGTCTTCGCGGCGCTCGAGAACGCCGAGGTCGATGCCGCCGTCGTCCCGGTGGAGAACACGCACGCGGGAGCGGTGGCCGACGTCTACGACCTGCTGCGGAACCATCAGGGCATCCGCATCGTGGCCGAAGCCGTCGTGCGCGTGCGGCACTGCCTGCTCGGCGTCGCCGGCGCGTCGCTCGCCGACATCAGGATCGCGCGGTCGCATCCACAGGCGCTCGCCCAGGTCGAGGAGTTCCTGCGGCGCTCGAAGATCCAGCCCGAGGTCGCATACGACACCGCCGGTGCGGCGGCCGACGTCGCGGCGGCGGGTGACCGCACCGTCGCCGCCATCGCGAGCAAGCGTGCGGCCGATCGCTATGGGCTCACCATCCTGGCCGAGTCGATCGAGACGAGCCCCGACAACTTCACGCGCTTCTTCGCGCTCGCGCGCGACGGCGACGACAGCGTCGCGCGCCGTGTTCCCGCGGCGCTGCTGACCGGCCCGTGGAAAACCAGCGTGGTCTACGCCGCGGCGAACGTGCCGGGCGCGCTGACCCGCACGCTCCAGCCGTTCGCGACCGCGGGGGTGCAGCTGACGAAGATCGAGTCTCGGCCGAGCCGCGCGGGGCCGTGGGACTACGTTTTCTACCTCGACTTCGAGGCGGACCCGCAGACCTCACCAGCCCGGGAGGCGCTGGCGCTTATGCGGACCTGCTGCGAGTGGGTCCAGCCCCTGGGCACCTACCGCGCCGCGACCACGGTGCTCGAGCCGGACTGACCTCGCACCGGCCAAGATATGGCGCACTTTCTGAGCTCCGCGTAACACAGGTCGCCGGGATGAATACGCCGCGTACCATGACGCAACGACAGATAAGGGGAGTGGAGCATGAAACGTCTCATCGTCACGATCGTGAGCAGCGCGATTCTCATGGTGGCTATGGCAGGTGCTGCTGTCGCCGCGCCGGGTCCAACCCCAAACGGGTGGGTGGGAGCTTGAAAATTGATGCGGGACGCCACATTGGAGACATTTCCTATGGTGCGAAATCTTCCGGGAAACGGAAACGCCGGTATGTTCCGAG
>JANMSU010000405.1:0-1598 GCA_031389835.1 Chloroflexota bacterium | reverse complement strand
CCCTCGACGAACTTCATCTTCTGAGCGTCGAGCTTCTCGCGGATCTTCTTGCGGATCGCGAAGCAGAGGACGTCGGCCTGCGAGAGCGTGAAGCCGGCGAGCGCCTGCGTCACCGCCATCACGTCCTCCTGATACACCATCACGCCGTAGGTCTTGCGCAGCACCGGCTCCAGCAGCGGATGCGCGTACGTGACCGCCTCCTGGCCGTGCTTGCGTCGGATGTACGACGGGATGTAGTCCATCGGGCCCGGGCGGAAGAGCGCGACCATCGCCATCACGTCCTCGACGCGATCGGGCTTGAGGTCGCGGATGTGGCGACGCATACCGGCGGATTCGAGCTGGAACATGCCCGTCGTCTCGCCCGAGCCGAGGAGCTCGAAGGTCTTCTTGTCGTCGAGCGGGATGCGCGCGCGGTCGATGTCGATCCCGCGCGACGCCTTGATCAGCTTCAGCGCCTCGTCGAGGATCGTCAGGTTCGATAGGCCGAGAAAGTCGAACTTGAGGAGGCCGAGCTTCTCGAGGGATTTGTCCTCGTACTGCGTCTGGATCGCCGACGTTCCCTTCGAGCGCTCGAGCGGGACGAGCTGGCTCAGCGGTTCGGCCGTGATCACCACGCCTGCGGCGTGCGTACCCGTCGATCGCACGAGTCCCTCGACCTTTTCGGCGAGGTCCAACAGGCGCTCGACGTGCGGCTCCTGCTCGAGGTCCCGGAGCTCGGCCACCATGCGGCGGGAGTCCTCGAGCGTGACGCCGAACGGGATGCTCTTCGCGACGCGATCGGCCTCGCCGTAGGGCATGCCGAGAACGCGCGCGACGTCGCGCACGGCCGCACGGGCGAGCATCGTGTTGAACGTGCCGATCTGCGCGACGCGATCGGCGCCGTACTTCTCGGTGACGTACGCGATGACTTCGTCGCGGCGGTTGTCCATGAAGTCGACGTCGATGTCCGGCAGCGTGTAGCGCTCGAGATTGAGGAAGCGGTCGAAGATGAGCCCGTAGCGGATCGGGTCGATGTCGGTGAGGTCGATCGCATAGTTCACGAGCGATCCGCCGGCGGAGCCACGGACCGCGGTGAGGATGCCGCTCTCGCGCGCATAGCGAATGAAGTCCTGCACGATGAGGATGTACCCGGAATAGCCGAGCTTGCCGATGACCGACAGCTCCTTGTCGAGCCGCTCTCGCAGGTCCGTCGTGATCTCGCCGTACTTCGCGCGCACGCCGGCCTCCGCCATCCGGCGCAGGTGCTCGTCGGGAGTGGTGCCCGCCGGGACTTCGAACGCCGGAAGCTGCAGCTCGCCGAGCGGAAGCTTGATGTCGATCATCTCCGCGATGCGCACGGTGTTCGCCAGCGCCTCGGCGTCGTCCGGGAAGAGCGCCGCCATCTGCTCCGCGGTCTTCAGGTAGAGCTCGGGGTGGTCGATCATCTTGAGCCGGTCCTGCGTGTCGATCGTCTTCCCGCTCTGGATGCAGACCATGACATCCTGCGCCTCGGCGTCCTCGGCGCGCACGTAGTGGATGTCGTTGGTCGCGACGAGCGGGATGCCCGTCCGGCGCGCGACCTCGCGCACGCCCTCGAGCACCGCCTGCTGCTCCGGCAC
>JANMSU010000399.1:0-4624 GCA_031389835.1 Chloroflexota bacterium | reverse complement strand
GAAACCCTCGGACCGAATGGTCATCTATGACCCGCTCACCAAGAAGGTCAAGCAGGAGATCCGCCTCCCGGGGCGCTATCCATTCCACACGCTCAAGACCTTCCAGGACGGCGTCTACCTCCCTGACGGCGGCAGCGTCATGGTGCTGTCGGATCACATCGGCCCCTCCCTTGTCTGGATGGATTGGCGCGAGCGCCGGATCCTGAGCGAGACGAAGCTCCTGCTTGACCTTCTTGGTGAGCGGGTCATAGATGACCATTCGATCCGAGGGCTTCTCGAGGAATCCGGACGAGCTCGACCAGATCTCGCTGCCATCGGGTGTGAAGTAGGCGTCGTGTACGTCGTCGACCTGCACTCGGGTCACCTTCTTTGTCTCGAGGTCGTAGACCCGCAGGTGATCCTTCTCATTCGAGTTCGTGACCGTGAACCAGAGCTCGTTCGGCCGTGCGGAGTTGAAGACCAGTACGTGCTGCGGCACGCCGACCATGAGCGGGCCCATCGACTTCCAGGTCCCTGCCTCGAAGCGCGAGATGTAGTTGTCTCGCTCATGCGCGACGAACAGGGTCTTCGAATCGGGCGACCAGATGATGCCGTGCGGCTGCTTCCCCACCGCGACCCGGGCGATCTCCTTCATTGTGATCGGGTCGATCACGGAGGTCGTATTCGCCATGCGGTTGTTCACCGCGACGAACTTCCCGTCGGGCGAGACCGCCATCTGGTGCGGGAGGCGTCCCACCGGGATCTTCGCGACCTGCGCGTACTGCCCATCCGGCGCGCCCTCAAGGACGACGACCGAGTCCGTGCTCTCCGAGGCGATGAATACCCTCAGCTTCGCGTAAAGACGCGGTCGCGGAGTGGGCTGCGGCGTCGGCGTCGCGACCGAGGTCGGGATAGCGGTCGGTGTCGCGTCGGCGGGGGCGGACGGCGCGGGCGTGACGGTCGCGCCCGCACATGAGGCGAGCAGCACGACACCGATCAAAAGGAACGCGAAACCCCTCACAACCACTCCGCCGGCCGCGGCCACATCCGCGCGCCCTTTGCGCAGCGTATTCGCACCGGGAGGGGAACGCTAGTTAAGTGCGGCGACGCCTCCGCTCGCTGACGCGGATGCGGACAAGGGCGCGCTGGAGGCTCGCGCGTGCGCGCGCCTCGTCGGCGGCGTTCATCGGCCCGGCCTGCAGCGCCTGCTGGGCACGGTCGCGCGCGACCTGCGCCTGCTGGGCGTCGATCTCCTCCGCGTGCTCGGCGTCTTCGGTGAGGACGACCACGCGGTCGCCCCGGACGTCCATGAAGCCGCCAAACACTGCCATGACCTCTTCGACGCCACCCTTCTTCACGCGGAACACGCCCGGCCCGAGGGTCGTAAGGAGCGGGGCGTGGTGCGGCAGGATCCCGACGTAACCGTCGGTCGCCGGAGCGATGACCATGTCGACATCGTCGGTGTAGACGACGCGCTCCGGCGTGATGATCTCGAGGCGAAGCGGCACTACTACGTCCCTCCAACGGAGGGCGGAGCAAGACGGTCGGACATCACGAAGTGATGGACGACCACTTACGCGCTCTCCTTCGCCATCCGCTCGCCCTTCTCCCGGGCCTGCTCGATCGTGCCGACGTTGAAGAAGGCCTGCTCCGGAAGGTCGTCGTGCTTGCCCTCGAGGACCTCTTTGAAGCTGCGGACGGTATCGGGGACCTTCACGTAGACACCGGAGAGTCCGGTGAACTGCTCGGCGACGAACATCGGTTGCGCGAGGAACCGCTGGATCTTGCGGGCGCGAGCCACGAGAAGCTTGTCGTCGTCGGAAAGCTCGTCGACACCGAGGATCGCGATGATGTCCTGCAGGTCCTTGTAACGCTGCAGCACGCGCTGGGTCTCGCGCGCGACCTCGTAGTGCTCTTGTCCGACGATGAGCGGGTCGAGCGCGCGGCTGGTCGACGTGAGTGGATCGACCGCGGGGTACAGCGCGAGCTCGGTGAGGTAGCGCTCGAGGCGGATCGAAGCGTCGAGATGCGCGAAGGTTGTCGCCGGTGCGGGGTCGGTGTAGTCGTCGGCCGGCACGAAGACCGCCTGGAGGGAGGTGATCGATCCCTTCTTCGTGGACGTGATCCGCTCCTGCAGCTCTCCCATCTCCGTCGCGAGCGTCGGCTGGTATCCCACGGCGCTCGGCATGCGGCCGAGAAGCGCCGACACCTCTGAGCCCGCCTGCGTGAAGCGGAAGATGTTGTCGATGAAGATCAGGAGGTCGCGCCCCTCTTCGTCGCGGAAGTACTCGGCGATCGTGAGACCCGTGAGCGCGACGCGCAGGCGCGCGCCCGGCGGCTCGTTCATCTGGCCGAAGACCATCGACATCTTGTCGATGACACCGGACTCCCGCATCTCACCGAGGAGCTGCGTGCCCTCGCGCGAGCGCTCGCCGACGCCGCAGAAGATCGAATAGCCACCGTGCTCGGCGGCGACGTTGCGGATGAGCTCCTGGATGACGATCGTCTTGCCGGTACCGGCGCCGCCGAAGACAGCGGACTTGCCGCCCTTCAGGAACGGGCAGATCAGGTCGATGACCTTCATCCCGGTCTCGAAGATCTCCGCCGTCGTCGCCTGGTCGGCGAAGGACGGCGGGGGCCGGTGGATCGGGTCGCGGCGCTCGCCCTTCACGGGTCCCTTGCCGTCGATCGGCTCGCCGACAACGTTGAAAAGTCGGCCGAGCGTCTCTTTCCCGACGGGCACCGCGATCGGACCGCCGGTGTTCGTGACCTTCATCCCACGTCGCAGGCCGTCGGTCGACTGCATCGCGACCGCGCGCACCCAGTTGTTCCCAAGGTGCTGCTGGACCTCAGCGGTGACCAGCTCTCCGCTCTTGTCGTCCCGCTTCACGGTGAGAGCGTGGTAGATCTCCGGGAGCTCACCCTCCTCGAAGTGCACGTCGAGCACCGGGCCGATGATCTGGACGATCTCCCCCGTCCCGGTCGCTTCCTTCTTCTTCACGGGTGTCTTCACTGCCATCTTGCTACCCCTTCAGTGCTTCGGCGCCCGAAGCGATCTCCAGCATCTCTTTGGTGATGCGCGTCTGGCGCGCCTTGTTCGCCGCGAGGGTGAGGTCTCCGATGATGTCGTCGGCGGCGTCGGTCGCGTTGCGCATCGCGACCATCTGGGCGGAGAACTGCGACGCCTTCGACTCGAGTATCGCCTGGTACACGGCCATCTCGATGAATCGCGGCAGGATGACGTCCATCACGGCCTGCGGGTCCGGTTCGAACAGGTACTGGATCGGAGGCAGGTCGTCGATGTCCTCCTCCTCGGGCACGAGGGGAAGGATCCGGCGGATGGTCGGCTCCTGCCGGAGCGTGTTGATGAAGCGCGTGAACGCGAGATGGACCTCGTCCACGTTCCCGCTGGTGAACTCATCCACCGCCACGCGGGCTATGACGTTCGTGTCGGTCGTGGTCGGTCGGTCCGGGATGCTCGGGAACTCGGCGATCACCGGCGTTCGCATCCGGCGAAGCGAGCCGATGCCCTTCTTACCGACCGCGAGGTACGCGGTGTCCGGCTGCTCCTGCGCGAAACGGAGTGCCATCCGAAGGAGGTTCACATTCATCGGGCCCACGAGACCACGGTCGGTCGTGATGAGCACCACGGCGACCTTGCGGACCGGGGTCCGACGCTGCAGGAGCGGGCTGACCTCCGGATCGGCGTAGGGCGCGAGCTCGTTCAACACCGAACGCAGCTTTTGCTCGAACGGGCGCGACGCGAGAACCGCCTCCTGCGCGCGACGCATCTTCGACGCGGCGACGAGCTGCATCGCGCGCGTGAGCTGTTGGATGTTCTTGACCGAGCGGGCACGCCTCCGCAGGTCTCGTTCGCTCGGCATCTAGGCCTTTGACTGGGGCCCGGCCGGGGCCGCACGCTCGCTGCCGCTCGCTGACAGGGGCCCCAGCCCCAGAGCCGGTCCCGGCCGAACGGGGGCCGCCGCGGGCTTCTTAGACTCGGGCTTCGGCTTGGTCTCGTCGGGCTTCTTGCCGTCGGTCGGCGTAGGCGCAGCCGCGGCCGGTTTTGCTTCGTCGTAGGACACGGTCTTCTTGAACTCCTCGATCATGGCGCGCGCCTGCTTCTCGATCTCCGCGTCGAACTTCTTTTCCTTCGCGATCTTGTCCGCCAGCGGCTTGTACTGCGTCTCCATGAACCGGTAAAGGTCGCGCTCAAAGTCCTTCACGCGCGCGGCCGGCACGTCGTCGACGTAACCGTTCGATGCGGCGAAGATGATCACGACCTCCTCTACGAGCGAGAGCGGCCGGTACTGCGGCTGCTTCATGATCTCGGTGATCCGCTCACCACGCCGCAGCTGCTGCTGCGTCGCCTTGTCGAGATCGGAGCCGAACTGCGCAAAGGCGGCGAGCTCGCGATATTGCGCTAGGTCCGCCTTAAGACCCTTCACCACGGCCTTCATCGCCTTCGTCTGTGCGTCGCCCCCCACACGGGAGACCGAGAGGCCGCTGTTCATTGCGGGGCGGATGCCCTGGTTGAAGAGGTCGGTCTCGAGGTAGATCTGACCGTCCGTGATCGAGATGACGTTCGTCGGGATGTACGCGGAGATGTCGTTCGCCTGTGTCTCGATGAGCGGCAGCGCGGTCA
>JANMSU010000261.1:0-4187 GCA_031389835.1 Chloroflexota bacterium | reverse complement strand
CTCGCCTGCGACTGGCGCATCGCGGCCGACTCGCCGAGCGTGCGCGTCGGTCTGCCGGAGGTCTCTCTCGGTCTGATTCCCGCAGCCGGCGGCACGCAGCGCCTGACGCGCCTCATCGGCCTGCCGCGCGCGCTCGATCAGATCCTGAACGCGCGACGCAGCAACGCGCGGCGCGCGCTGCGCGCCGGACTCGTGGATGAGGTCGTGCATCCCGCCGCGCTCGAGCGCGCCGCGATGGATCGCGCGCACCGCGGCCCGAAACGTAAGACGCAGGGCGGCGCGTCCCTCTTCGAGCGCGCGGTCACGTCGCTCGCACCGCTGCGCGCGCTTGCGTTCCGGCAAGCGCGCTCGGCCGCTCTGAAAGAGACGAAGGGCCACTACCCCGCGCCGCTCAAGGCGCTCGAGGCGATCCAGGTCGGCCTCGAGAAGGGAATGGACGCTGGCCTGGAGGCGGAGGCGCGCCTCTTCGGCGAGCTCGCCACCAGCACCGTGTCACGCAATCTCATCGGACTGTTCCTGCTCGGACTCGCGCAGCGTCGCGGCGCGTTCGAGGGCCTGCCGCGCGGCGAGGCGCCGAACGACATCGCGATCGTCGGCGCGGGTCTGATGGGTTCGGGCATCGCGCAATCCGCCGCGATCGGTGGCGCGACGGTCCGGATGCGCGATGTCGACACCGCCGCGGTCGCGCGCGGGCTCGACGCGGTGCGAAAGCTCACCACCGACGCGGCGCGCAAGCGCGTAATCGAACGGCGAGAAAGCGCGCGCGTCATCTCGCGCGTCACCGGGACGACCGACTACTCGGGCTTCCGGCGCGCGGACCTGATCATCGAGGCGGTCTTTGAGGACCTCGCGGTGAAGCGCAACGTGATCAAGGAGCTGGAGGACATCGCCCGCGAGGACACGGTCATCGCGACGAACACCTCCGCGCTGCCGATCGCGGACATCGCGAAGAACGCGACGCATCCCGAGCGCATCGTCGGCATGCACTTCTTCTCGCCGGTGCACCGCATGCCGCTGGTGGAGATCGTGGCGCCCGAGAATGCGGACCCTAAGGCGCTCGCGATGGTCGTTGCCGAGGCGCAGGCCATGGGCAAGACCGCCATCGTCGTGCGCGACACCCCCGGCTTCTACACCACGCGAGTGCTTGGCTTCATGCTCGCCGAGGCCATGTCGCTGCTCGAAGAGGGTGCGCGCATCGAGGACATCGACCGCGCGATGGTCGCGTTCGGCTGGCCGATCGGGCCGCTGGCGCTCACCGACGAGGTCGGCCTCACGGTCGCGCGGCACGTCGGCGAGACGGTCGCGGCCGCGCGCGGCATCAAGAACGGTCCGAGCGCCGTGCAGCGCCTGACCGACGCGGGCATGACGGGCAAGCGCGGTGGGCGCGGCTTCTACCGCTACGACGGGAAAAAGCGCACGCCGAACCCCGACGTGTACGCGCTCATCGGCATGACGCCCGGCGCGGTGTGGCACGACGAGGAGACCGCGCGGCGCCTCACGCTGCTGTTCGTGAACGAGGCGGCGCGGTGCCTCGACGAGGGCGTGCTGCGCTCGGCGGCCGAAGGCGACCTGGGCGCGGTCATGGGCGTCGGCTTTCCACCGTTCCTCGGTGGTCCGTTCCGCTGGGCCGACACCGAAGGCGTCGTGATGCGCGATGACCTCAGGCGGCTCGCCGCGCGCTACGGCGATCGCTACACGCCGTCCGCGTCGCTGATGCAGGGGACGCGCTTCTATGCCTAACTATTTCCTCGAGAACCCCGATCTGCTCGCAGCCTTTGACCGCATCGTGCGCTGGGACGAGATCGTCCCGCGCAGCGAGGGCAAGGACGCCGACGTCGCCGACACGGTGTCCACCTGGCGCGAGGTGCTGTCGGTCGCCGGCGAGTACATCGGCAGCGAGGTCGCGAAGCGCGCACGGCAGGTCGACGAGCTGGGCGTGATCCGCGAGAACGGCAAAGTCTCGCTCAACGCCCCGTTGCAGGAGAACATCAAAGGCCTCGCGGACCTCGGGCTCATCGGGCTCTCGTTCCCCAAGGAGCACGGCGGCAGCGGGCTTCCGTTCACGGTCACCGTGTTCGTGATCGAGATGTTGGCGCGCGCGTGCGCGAGCACGATGATCCAGAACGGCATCGCCTACACCGCGCCGGCGGCGATGATCTTCCGCGACGGCACCGACGAGCAGAAGGAAAAGTACCTTCCGGCGCTCGCGCGCGGCGCGATGAGCGGCGCGGTCGCGATGACCGAGCCCGAGGCGGGATCCGACGTCGGCAAGCTCACGACCAGCGCGACGCAGCGCGACGGATGCTGGTTCATCGACGGACGCAAGCAGTTCATCAGCGCCGGCAACGGCGACTTCGTCATCGTCCTCGCGCGCACCGCGCAGGGTTCGAAGGGACTCGAGGGGCTCAGCCTCTTCGTCGCCGACCGGATGCACGAGGGCCGCGAGAACTACAAGGTCGAGCGCGCCGAGCACAAGTTCACGATCCGCGGCTCACCCACCTGCTCGCTCGTCTTTGAAGGCACGCGCGCGATGCCGCTCGGCGAGATCGGCCAGGGCTGGCGCGGCATCACGCGCTTCATGAACGAGTCGCGCCTCGGCGTCGGCATCCAGGGTCTGGGCATCGCACAGGCCGCGCTCGTCGCGGCGCAGGACTACGCCGCGCGGCGCGTGCAGATGGATAAGCCCATCCGCGAGCACCCGATGATCGCCGAGATGCTCCTCGAGATGGAGACGACGGTCGCGGGTCTCCGTGCGCTCATCGTCGAGGCCGCTGGTCTGCAGGACGCGGTCACGCACGGCGGAGACGAGTCGACCGCGTGGCGCCTCCGCGAGCTCACGCCACTGGTGAAGTGGTATGGCTCGGAGGAGGCGGTGCACACCTGCCGCCGTGCGCTTCAGATCTTCGGCGGCTACGGCGTCGTCACCGAATACGACGTCGAGCGGCACATGCGCGACGCGCTCATCACTCCTATCTATGAGGGCACCTCGCAGATCCAGTCGCTCATGGCCGTGCGCGACCTCATGCGCTCGCTGCTGCGCAAGCCGCAGAGCCTGCTCTCGGGTGGACCGAGCGTGACGCTCGCGAGCGCTAAGTTCGATGGCCAAGGCGGTCGCGACTTCGCGGCCGCGCGGTCGTCGCTCTTGTGGACGCTGCGCGGACTCACCGGCGGTCTTGCTCGGAAGGGCGGCGTCGGCCTCCTGCGCGGCGGCCGTCAGCCGAGCGACGAGGAGCTGCAGCCCTTCATGCTCAACGCCGAGCGGATCACCGAGACGCTGGCGCACATCCACGTCGCCCGCGCTTTGGGCGAACAAGCCAAGCGCGTGCCGGAGCGCACGCCGATCTTCGAGCGTGCGGCGCGCCGCGCCAAGCTCGTCGCCCAGCGCAACACCAAGGAGATCGGCGCCGGCGACGGCGGCGTGTTCGAGCGCATCGCCGACTGGGAGCGCGACCGCACGTCACGCAAGTCCCGGCAGTGACAACGACCTCGCGTGCCGCTCCTGCCCGCGGACCGCGGACGGCGCGCGACTCCACCCGAGAGGGTGAGATCCTGACCGCCGCGGCGCGCATCTTCCGCGAGAAGGGCTATCACGGCACCAGCGTGCGGGACATCGCCGAGGCGGTCGGCCTTCTCAAGGGCAGCCTCTACCACTACATCCGTTCGAAGGAGGAGCTGCTCGCGCGCCTCTTCGAGGGATCGCTGGGCGACGCGATCACCGAGCTCGAGGCGATCGCCGCGCGCGACGCGACCGCGACGGAACGCCTGCGCGACATGGTGCGCGTCTACGTCATGTCCGTCACGGCTAACCTCGACGCCGTTGGCATATACCTGCGCGAGTGGCGCTCGCTGCCCGCGCCCGAGCTCGCGCGCGTGCGCGCGCGGCGGCGGGCGATGCGGCGGCTGTTCGAGGACGTCATTGCCGAGGGGATCAAGCGCCGCGAGCTCTCGGTGAGCGACGCGAAGATCGCCGCGCTCGCGATCATCGGCATGTGTAACTGGACGTACGAGTGGTATCGCCCGCGTGGACGGCTCACTCCGACCGCGCTGGCGGACGAGCTCGCCGATCGCGCGGTCGCGAGCGTCACGTGATCGCGAATCTGATTTTTTGAGAACCTGGTAAAACGGATCACGGCGACTACCGCCTCCCGGGACTTTTCGGACATCCTCGACCGGGTCGAACACGCTGG
>JANMSU010000197.1:0-6603 GCA_031389835.1 Chloroflexota bacterium | reverse complement strand
GCCAGTCGCACGGTCGATGGCTCGCTGGATGTTGGCGTGAGGCATGTTCACGCTCCGGGCCCGGTCGACGGCCAGCCGGAGACGGAAATTCGCTTCTGGATCAGCTCCGCCCTCACGCGCGGCGAGCATGATCTCGCGCGTCATCTTGGTGAAAACGGCACCACGTTTGACGTCCGCTGCGCCCTTCTGGCGCTTGATCTGACTCCACTTGGAATGTCCGGACATCGCGCCGAATACTATCAACGCACACGCACTGGGGAGAGCGCCATTGGCCCTTACACAACCCGAAAAGATCCGCAACGTCGCGGTCGTGGGGCACGGGGGATCGGGGAAAACGACTCTCGTCGAGAGCCTGCTTCACGCCGTGGGCGCCACAAACCGACTCGGCAAGGTCGATGACGCGACCAGCATCCTGGACACCGACCCCGAAGAGCAAAAGCGCCGCATCACCATCAACGTCGCCCTCGCTTCCTTCAACCACGAGGGGACGAAGATCAATCTCCTGGATACCCCCGGCTTCCTCGATTTCGCCGGCGATCAGCACGCCGCGCTCCGCGTCGCGGATTCCGCGATCGTGGTGGTTGACGCATCCGCGGGAGTGCAGGTCGGCACGCAGCTGGTCTGGTCGGAGCTCGACGATCACAAGACGCCGCGCGTCGTGGTCGTCAGCCGGCTCGATCGCGAGAACGCCGATTTCGATCAGGTCCTTGGGCAGCTCCGCGACGCGTACGGCATCCGTGTCGTGCCCCTGCACGTGCCGGTCGGCGAGCATCAGGGCATCAACGCGACGATCGACCTCCTCCACGGCCAGGTGCTCAGAGGGCCGAAGGAGCCCATCGCGGAGATCGACAAGGACCAGGCCGAAAGCATCGGTCAGTTCCGCCAACAGCTTGTCGAGGCGATCGTCGAGACGAATGAGGACCTACTCACGCGCTACCTCGACGGCAAAGAGCTGTCGTACGACGAGCTGCGGGATGCGCTGCATGCGGCGGTCCGCGAGGGCAAGGTCATCCCGGTCGTGGCGACGTCGGCCTCGAAGAACGTGGGGTACACGGCGCTGCTGAACACGATCCGCGAGATGCTCCCCTCTCCGGCCGAAGACACCACGATCATCGGGAAGTCGCCAGCGGGCGACGAGACGGCGCGCAAGACGGATCCCTCCGAGAAGTTCTCGGCGTTCGTGTTCAAGACGCTCGCGGACCCGTTCGTCGGAAAGCTGAGCTACGTCCGCGTCTACTCGGGGACGCTGCATCACAACTCGCAGGTGTACGACGCGACGAAGGGCGAGACCGAGCGCGTGGGCCAGATCTTCTTCCTGCGCGGCAAGGAGCAGGAGATCGCCGCCGAGGTGGGCGCCGGCGACATCTGCGCGATCCCGAAGCTCACCGCGACATCCACCAACGCGACGCTCACCGACAAGGACGCGCCGATCCTCTACGACCCGATCGCCTTCCCGCCGCCGTCCTTCTCGGTTGCGATCGATCCCGCGAGCAAGGCCGACCTCGACAAGATGTCGACGGCGCTGCACAAGCTCATCGACGAGGACCCATCACTTCACGTGCGCCGCGATGACGCCACGCACGAAACGATCCTCTCGGCGGTCGGCGAGTCGGGCATCGATGTGGCGGTGCACCGGCTCAAGGAGAAGTTCGGCGTGCAGGTCGAGATGCGCACGCCGCGCGTGCCCTACCGCGAGTCGATCCGGTCGAAAGCGCAGGCCCAGGGCCGGTACAAGCGTCAGACGGGCGGTCACGGACAGTTCGGCGACGCGTGGCTCGAGGTCGAGCCGTTGCAGCCCGGATCCGGTGTGGTCTTCGAGACGCGCATCGTCGGCGGCTCGGTCCCCCGCAACTTCTGGCCCGCGGTGGAGAAGGGCATCCGCGAACAAGCGGTGAAGGGCGTGATCGCGGGCTATCCCTTGTCCGATTTCAAGGCGACGCTCTTCGACGGCTCGTTCCACCAGGTCGATTCGAGCGAGATGTCGTTCAAGATCGCGGGCTCTCTGGCGCTACAGGCCTGCGTGAAGGATGCGCAGCCGTATCTGCTCGAGCCGATCATGGACGTCGAGGTCGTCGTTCCGGAGGAGCAGATGGGCGACGTGCTCGCCGACCTCAACAGTCGCCGCGGCCGCGTGCTCGGCATGGACGGCGCTGGCGCGGGACACCAGAGCATCAAGGCGCACGTGCCGGCTGCGGAGATCTTCCGGTACTCGACGGATCTGCGATCGATGACCGGCGGCCGCGGAACGTTCACGGCGACGCTTCTCGGCTACGAGCAGTGTCCGTCGCACATCGCGGAGAAAGTGATCGCCGCGCACGGCGAGAAGGCCGAGGAGGGCGCGGCGGCGCGCTAGTGATCTCCCGCCTGACGCTGCTACGTGATGTCCGCCACGATCCGACGCGAGAAGTAGGACAGCAGCCATTCGACAAGCAGGGTTCCGCGGTTGCGGCCACCGACCAGCTGTAAGAGGTAGTTCGTCCGCCACACCGTCCACGCCGGCAGACCGGACAGCACGATGTTGATGGGACGGGCGAACTCCGCAGCCGCACTGGTCCGCCCGAGAGCGACGAGGTCGCCTTTGCGTTTGTAGATGTACGGCTGGGTCGGCTCGCCGCGCACCAGCCGAACGATGTTCGCGGCCGCCGAGGGCGCCTGAAGGACCGCGACCTGGGCAAGCATCGGCAGTGGCTTCCCATCCTGCTCGAAATGCGCGGCGTCACCGATCGCGAGCACGTCGTCGCGACCGCCGACACGGAACGACGTGTCGACGACGAGCCGGCCGTCCTTCGCGTGCGGCAGGGCGACCGCGGCGACGATCGGGTTGGTCTTCACGCCGCCCGCCCAGATGACGGTGTGGGCGGTGAGGCTGCGTCCGTCCTTCGTTCGCAGCGTGCCCTCCCCCACCTCCGACACGAGCGTCTTCAGCATGGTGCGCACGCCGAGCTGCTCCAGACGTCGCTGCGCGATCGCGGAGAGACGCGGGTCCATGGCGGGCACGACGCGGTCGGCGCCGTCGATGAGCGTGATCGACGGCTCCTGACGCACGTCGATATTGGGATAGATCTGGCGCAGCGTGTGATCCATGAGGTCGCGCATCGAGGCCGCGAGCTCGACCCCCACGGGTCCCGCGCCAACGATCGCGAAGGACAAGAGCTCGCGCCGACGCGCGGCCTCCTCGAGCAGCGCCGCGTCCTCGAACGTGGAAAGGATGCGGTGCCGCACCGCTCGGCCATCTTCGAGCCATTTCACGACCAGGGCGTGCTCTTTGACCCCCGGGATTCCGAAGTCATTGGTCACACTCCCAGGCGCGATGACGACGTGCTCGTACGGGACGTCGCCGTCCTCGGTCATCACCGCTCGCTTCTGGACGTCGATCGCCTGCACCTCCGTACGGAGGAAACGGAATCCGGCTTTCGCGAGAGGCACGCGCAGCGGGTACGCGACCGCGTGCGGCGGGAGCTCGCCGGTTGCGACCTGATAGAGCAGCGGCGTGAAGAGCGAGTAGTTCGAGCGGTCGATGAGCGTGACCTCCGCCTCGCCGCGCTTCAGGTGCTTTTCGAGGTTGCGGACGAGGTGCAACCCACCGAAGCCGCCACCGACGATGACGACGCGCTTCGTCACGACGGCGTGCTCGCGGACTGTTCCTTTTCGACGCGCGTCAGCTCCTCGAGATACGCGCGCGTGATGGGGTCCTCGACGTCAAGCAAACGCGCGTGCTCGAGTCGCTCGCGCGCCGCCGCGAGATCGCCCGCCCGCATCTGAGCGAAGCCGGCGTCGGCGAGGTAAGCGGCCTCGGCGGGTCGGAGCGCCGCGGCGCGCTCCAATGCCCCCACCGCTTGTTCGACGTCGTCCGCAATGAGAAGCGCGACGCCGAGCTCGTGCAGGGCATCAGGATGCTCCGGCCACAGCTCCAGGACCCGAGCGAAGGACGCGAGAGCGGCCGGGGCGTCACCAAGGTGGCGCGCGAGCAGGCCGAGTCCGAAGTGCGCCTCCCAGAGATCGGGTTCCACGGCGAGCGCGGCTTCGAACGCCGCCTTCGCCGCGGCGAATCGCGTGGCGTCACCCTCGATGGCGCCCTTACCCGCTGTCTCCAGATCTCGCTCGAGCTCGGCATGCTGGATCCCGAAGCGAAGCCGGCGCGCCTGTCCCGCCACCTCGCCGGCCTTCTCGAGCTTCAGGAGTGTGTCGAGCTCGCGCCCCGCACGGTCCGTGTCGCCCGTCTCGTAGACGGCGCGCGCGAGATTGAGCCGCACGATCGCGGGACCCCGCGCGACGACGGCTGCCTCGTAACGTGGGATCGCCGCCGCGCCGTCACCGCGTACGTGCAGCGCCGCCGCGTATGACGCGTGCAGCTCCCAACCCGCGGCTCCAGCCGCAACGGCGCGTTCGAATGCCGCGCGCCCTGTCTCGAGATCACCGCGCTGGAGCGCGATGATCGCGGCGAGCTCCTGGGCCGCGGCGTAGGCGTCGCTGGCCGGCGGGATACGTCGCAGGTGCGCGAATGCCGGCGCGCTGGCGCCCGCGTTCGCGTAGAGCTCCGCGAGCCGCACGATCTCGGCGTCGGGAAGCGGATGGACCGCATGGGCGTGCTCGAAGGCGACGATCGCCTCGTTTATGTGGCCGCCTTCCACGCGAAGCTTGCCGAGGATGTAATGCGCGCGCCACGCGCGTGGCTTGAGCACGGTGAAGTCCTCGAGCGCGCGGACCTGTCGGCCGCCGTCATCCCGCTCGAGTGACTCGGCCGCGAGGACGAGGAGCCGTTCTTCGGCGGCCGCGCACTCGACGTCCGCGCCGATCGCAGCGAGATAGCGCTCCAGCGCGCGACCGATGGCCTCGTCCGCACCGGCGGGGTCGCTCTGACGCAGCAGCGTCGCGGTCACCTCCTCGTCCATGCCTTCGAGAAGCGCGGCGTACGCGGCCTCGTTCGCCGCTGCCGGCGCGTCCGAGCCGGTCACGCTCCCCGCTCCCGCCGTGCGCGCCAGCCAGCGTGCGAGCGCGGGCTCGGCCGTCGCGAGCGTTCCGGGATCGATCGCGATCGACCGCGTCGCGCGGACCGTTCCCGATCCAACGTCGACGAGCGTCGCCTCGAGGCGGCGCGAGCCGCCGTCCTCACGGTAGGTACCTGTGAGCGCGTACGCCGCGCCGAGTGACCGGCCGTACTCGGCGGCGAGCTCGGCCCCGGGCGATGAGCCGAAGACGAGATAGCCGGCGTCGCTCGTGGCCTCGGGCATCGCGACCAGAAAGACCGGCCGTACGTCGACGGCCTCGTTATTCGCAAAGCGCTCGACCAACCGTGCCGCGAGCTGGCGGGCCCACGCGCCCGCGCGCGGCGTGGCGCCACGCGCGCCGAAAGGGATCACGGCGATGATGGGACGCGCGACAGTCACTGTCTCAGCGCCAGCGGATGCGCGCGTACTGGCGTTTGCCGAACTTGATCACAGGTTCGGTCGCGGTGGGCACCATCGTCTCCAGGCTCGCCTTCGAGCCATCGACGCTTACCCCGCCCTGCTTTACGAGTCGGAGCGCGTCGCTGCGGCTGGTGGCGAGCGGTGGTTTCGAGAGGCGCAGCACATCAACGATGTTGAGCTCGCTCTGCCCATCCTTCTCGACCTCGACTGTCGCCATCTCCTCGGGCTGCTCGCCCTCCTTGAACTGCTTGCCGAAGGCGACCTTCGCGTCGTCGGCGGCCGCCGGCGAGTGCAGCTCGCTTGTGATCTGCCAGGCGAGCTTCTCCTTCGCTTCCTTCGGATGCAGCTCGCGGTTGCCGATCGCGCCGAGGATCTTGTTGACCTCTTTGCGCGGCATCTCCGTCGCCCACTCGAAGTAGTGAGGCATGAGCTTGTCCTCGATCGACATGACCTTCCCGTAGACCTCGTTCGGCGGGTCGGTCAGCCAGATGCCGGTCTTTGGTTTCGACTTGCTCATCTTCTCGCCGTCGAGACCTTCCAGTAGGTGGTTGATGAGAAGGTTCTGCGCCCGCTGTCCGAGCTGCTCCTGAAGCTCTCGACCGGCGAGGATGTTGAAGAGCTGGTCCGTCCCACCGACCTCGACGTCCGACTCGATAGCGACGGAGTCGTATGCCTGAAGAAGAGGGTAGAGCAGGTCCTTGATCGGGATCGGCGTCTTCTTCTCGAGACGCTTGCGGAATTCCTCGCGCTGGAGCATCTGCTGCGTCGTGAACCGCGACGCGAGGTCGATGACGTCCTTCAGCCCGAAAGTCCCGAACCACTCGGACTGGAGGACGACCCGAGTGCCCTCGCGCGGGACGATGAGATGGAACTGCTCGAGATAGGTCTCGGCGTTCTTCATGACCTTGTCGTGCGACATCGTCGGACGCGTCTCGTCCTTGTCGGTGGGGTCGCCGATCTGCGTGGTCCAGTCCCCGACGATGAGCACGATCTCGTGCCCCCACTCCGCGAGCTTGCGCAGCTTGCGAAGGGGCACGGCATGGCCGAGGTGGAGATTGGGATGCGTCGGGTCAAAGCCCTGTTTGATGCGCAGCTGACGGTCCCCGGCGCGCAGACTGGCGGCGAGGTCCTCGCGGACTATCACCTCGGCCATCCCACGGGTCAGGAACTCGTCGAGCTCGGCGTCACTGGGGCG
>JANMSU010000184.1:0-1965 GCA_031389835.1 Chloroflexota bacterium | reverse complement strand
GGCAGATGTACGTGCCCTCGACGAAGAAGTCGTCGTACTCGCCCGTGAATGGGCGCTCGGTGCCTTTGTCGACGATGACCCGAGCCTCGTCCGGCGTGAGCTGATTCATCGATCCCATCGTCTGAGCCCTCCGATCACTTGGTCCCCTTCGGCTCCGCGTAGACGTAGGCATTGACCCCCAGATACAGGTCTTTGCCCTCGATCTTGAGGTCGGTCTTCTGGTTGCCGCGTGTCGAGGCCACGACGAGCGTCTTCCCGGTCGCACTCGGCGTCGGCGCCTTGATCGAGAGACGGATCACGAGCGTGTCACCGTCTCGGGTAACAGTCAGGTCGTCCGCCATAGCGTCACCCTCCTCATTGCGCGGTCGATCTTTTCGCGAGACTCCATGTGCCCACAGTGTGACTCCCTCAACCTACGTACACTCGACACTCGAGCTCGCACGGGAAACACTTACGAGAGTGCGAGGGATCCGGTGATGTCTCGGTCTTCAAGAAACCTGTGACAGGAAGATCTGCGCTCCGTGGATGTTGGCTCCCAACGACTAGGTGACCTCAACTGACCGCAACTGACCGCAACTGACCGCAACTGCGCCAGCGTCCATGTGACCCCGCCGTCATGCTGGCCAGCGACGCATCGCGTACGGTTTGGCAATGAAACGCCTTGTCGCTAACGCGCTGCTACGCGTGGTCGCGGCCGCGGCGCGCCACCTGCAGGCGTGC
Source organism: Chloroflexota bacterium (assembly GCA_031389835.1). Lineage (GTDB taxonomy): Bacteria > Chloroflexota > Limnocylindria > P2-11E > P2-11E > CF-39. The sequence goes on along the minus strand of JANMSU010000184.1, from coordinate 1,245 downwards.
GCTCCGAAGTGCGCGTCGATTTTGACGTCGAGACCGTCTACAAAGGCGACGCTCCGAGCCGGTGGTCGGTGAGTGTCAACGACACCGACTGCGGCTACGCGTTTTCCGATGGCGAGCGTTACACGGTGTTCGCGACAGCAGAAGCCAAGACCAACATGCGTATGGGGAACGTGCGCGGCGTGATCGATCCGGCCACGTACGGCGTGCGGGCGACCATGGCCTATGCGGCCCAGCCGCTTGACGACCCGAACACCGGTCGCCTTGCGCTCGCTGCCATCGTCGTCGCGCTCGGGGCGGTCACGGCGATCCGGATGCGTCGCTCGCGGTCCGCCTAAGCCACGGGAGTCCGCGAAGCGAGGAGAGTCGCAGAACCGCGTCATTCGCCATAGGTAGGGGTAAGGGGTTGCGGGGCGATGCATCTTGCCCGAAATCGGGAATCAGTATAAGCAGTTATTTGCATGTGATAGATTGCATGTAGTGAAGAGCGGATGGACGTGGATCGCGCTCGCAGCGCTGTCGACCACGCCCGGGCTCGGCATCGTGCTCGGCGCGATCCCCGCCAGCGACGCGCTCAGAGCACTGCTCTTCGGCGTCGCGATCGTCGGTGCGGCATTCCTGATCTCGTGGGCGGCGGAGGTCGCGCAGCTGGACGTATCGCAGGGTCTCGCCCTCGCGGTCCTGGCCCTCGTCGCGATCCTGCCGGAATACGTCGTCGACGCGAGCTTCGCGTGGCTCGCCGCGGAGGACCCCGCCTATGCCGGCTATGCGGTCGCGAATATGACGGGGGCGAACCGGCTCATCATCGGCATCGCTTGGCCGCTCGTTGTCGTCATCGCGTTCCTCCGTTTTCGCCAGACGCAAGTCGCGCTCGAGCCGGCCCAACGCCTGGAGCTCCTCGCGCTGCTCGCCGCCACGCTCTACGCGTTCACGCTTCCTTTCAAGGCACAGCTCACGCTCGTCGACATGATCGTGTTCGTGACGATCTTCGCCTTCTATGTCTGGCGGCTCGCACGGCAGTCGGCCTCGCCACCGCACCTCGTCGGGCCGGCCGCGCTGCTCGGCGCGCTTCCTCCCGTCCAGCGCCGGCTCGCCGCCGCGGCCCTTGCGATCGCCGCCGCTGGCGCGATCCTCCTTGTGGCCAAGCCATTCGCCCAAGCCCTCGTCCGCACCGGCATCAGTTTCGGGATCGACGAGTTCCTGCTCGTGCAGTGGGTCGCGCCGCTCGCCTCCGAGGCGCCGGAGTTC
>JANMSU010000179.1:0-8759 GCA_031389835.1 Chloroflexota bacterium | reverse complement strand
AATCCACAACGGTTGTGAAACGACAAGCGGCCCCCGGCTCTATCGCTTTAACTAACCCCGTCCGCCAGCGATGAGCGCGGCCTCGGGTCGTGCGCGCAGACGCAACATCGCGAGCACACCGAGCGCGGGGCCGGGCACGAGCACCAGGAAGGCCCAGTTCCAACCGAGCGAGTCGCGCACCAGCGGCACGATCCAGATCGTCGCGACGGTAAGCAGAAAACCAACCGCCATCTGAACGGTGAGCGCGGTCCCGACGTACGACTGGTCCGAGAGCTCGGTCACCATCGTCGAGAACTGCGCGGAGTCCGCGATGACCGCGATCCCCCACACGATCCCGAGCGCGATCACGATCGCGGGCGCGGCCCCGAACACAATGCCGGCGAGCGCGGCGCACGTACCAGAGACGGCCATCGCGAGCGCCGTGGTCCGCGTCCTCCCCCACCGGTCGCCGAGCACGCCGCCGGCGTAGCAGCCGATCGCACCGGCACCGACGACGGCGAACGTGCCGATCGACGCGAGGGAGCCTCCGTCAGCGACGCCGGCGATGCGCAGGCTCTCGCCGAGATACACCGCGAACCACGACCACATCGCGTACAGCTCCCACATGTGTCCGAAGTAGCCGAGGTTCGCGAGACGCACCGCCGGGTTCCGGAACGCACGCACGATGAAGCGTGGATCGAACGAGCCCCGTGGGAACGGATACGGTCCGTCGCGCACGAAGACGAGCGCGATGACGCCACCGACCACTGTCATCATCGACGACGCCAGCACGACGAGACGCCAGTCGAGACCGCCAAGCCCGTTCACCAGGTGGGGCGTCGCGGATCCGAGAGTGAGCGCGCCGACCATCACGCCGAGGGCGACGCCGCGCCCGACGCGGAAGTGCGTCGCCATCACTTTGAGCGCCGGAGGGTCGATGCCCGCGACGCAGAAACCGGTGTGGACGCGCAGCGGGATCGCGAGCGCGACGCCGTCGCTCGCCGCGACGAGCGCGTTCGCGGCAGCAGCGCCGAGCGTGGACACGAAGAACACATGCCGCGCGGAGTAGCGGTCGGGGAGATTGGTGATCGCGGAGACGAGCGCGCCCGTTACGAAGCCGAGCTGCACCGCGATCGACAGCCACGCGGATTCGCCACTCGTGAGCGACCACGCGGCGCGCAGCTGTGGTAACACAGCTGCCGCGGAGAACCACGTCGTCATCGCGAGGACGATGGCGAGCGCGAGGAGCAGCAGGGAATTGCGCGCCAACGGGTTGCGTTCCACGGTCATGGAACTAGCCGAGCTGCGCCGGTCGAAGGACGACTACTTCGGCAAGGCGCACGACTCCCCGCTCACGGTGACCCAGCGAGATCATTTCGACGGGCTACGGTACTTCGACCCGGACCCGGCCTACCGTTTCGAGGTCGCGCTCGAGGGGCCGGCGGGCACGGTCGAGGAGGTCGAGATGAGCGACGGCACGACCGACCACCTGCAGCGTGCCGGGACCGTCCGCTTCAGCGTCGACGGAACCAACGCCACGCTGCTCGCCTTCCACCAGGGCGACGAGCTCTTCATCCCCTTCCGCGACGCGACGAGCGGCAAGGAGACGTACGGCGCGGGCCGCTACGTGGAGGCGGAGGCGCTCGGCGGGGGCCGCTACCTTCTCGATTTCAACCGCGCGTACAACCCGTACTGCGCGTACAACGACGACTGGCGCTGCCCACTGCCGCCGGCCGAGAACTGGCTCAAGTTGGCGATCCGCGCCGGCGAGAAGAGCTTCCACTAACCCGCCGGCGCGAACCGCATGAGCGCTACTGCTAGCTGTCGATCAGCCTCGCTTGGCCATCGCGAGGATGGCTGCGCGGTCCGGCATCGCCATGCCCTTGTGCTGCATGCCGAGGTGCCGCTTGACGTTGTTGACGAACTCGTCCTCGGTCTTCCCGCTGACGCGTTCCTTGGCGTGACCCTGCTCGCAGTCGGTGTACCAGCCTGTGTCGCCCATGTCGGCCTCCCTGTCATCGCACGAGCGATGCATGCTGACTGTACGACCCGCTGCGTAGCGCGATGTGACGCGCTCGTCATTGGCGCGAGTCGCGCCAAAGGGGCAGCTTGCGAACAGAAGCGCATCTCTCGCGTCATAGAATTCGCGCGCATGGCGACGACGAGAGGCCGCTCGCGAGCTCGGTGATTCGGCTTCGTGCGGTCGCAACTGTCGCGGGTCTTCTCCTGTCAGCGATGAGTCCAATTCCAGCCCTGTCCTCCTCGCCCGCGCTCGGACCAAGTGGTGCGGCGTGTGTGCCACCCCTTGCCGGGGCCGCGGCCTCCACGGTGTACCTGCCGAACATCACGCGAAGGCTCGGCGGACCGGATGGGTTCTACACGCCGTTCATCATCCAGAACACGGGCAGCGTCAGCACCGAGCTCGAGGTGACCTTCTACAAGTTCAGTGACGGCACCTGCGTGCAGCAATATCGGGTGCCGAACCTGGCGCCCGGTGCGGCGCACAGCAACAACCCGAACGACGACGTGCGGAACACGTCGCTCCCTGACGACGCGCAGTTCTCGGTCGTCGTCCGAAGCTTTGGCTCGACGATTGTTGGCGTGGTGAACCAGCACCAGAATTCGAACGATCCGCTGCGCGCCGAGGCCATGTCGTACAACGGGTTCACCGCCGGCGCGAAGACCGTCTACCTGCCGAATATCACGCGAAAATTCTTCGGTCTCTTCAACACGCCGTTCATCATCCAGAATCTGGGCGGCCTGACCGCTTCAGTGAACGCGTCGTTCAAGCCGTTCGACGGGAACGGGCCGACGATCATGATCCGGCGCGTCATCGATCCCGGTCGCGCGAAGGCGATCGATCCGGAGTCCGACGACCCCATCCTCGGCGCACCGGGTCTGACGGACAACAAGCAGTACGCGGTGACCGTCACGTCGAACCAAGACGTCGCGGTCGTGGTCAACACGCAAGCTGACAAGCCGAACGTGGCCCACCCGATCGCGTTCGCGACCAACGGAATTACCAAGGGCGCTGAGACGATCTACGGCGCGTTCGCAACGAATAACGTCATGGGCTCAGATCGCTATAGCACGATCATCGTGCAGAACCTCGGAACCGCGGCGGTCACACCGACGATAACCTTCTCAACCTTCGCTGACTTCGACTTTGGCGCCGACAACACCTACACGTTCCCACCCATCCAGCCGAATGCTTCGAAGGCTTTCGACCCGAGGTTCTCATTCAGCACGCAGGGCACGACGAACACACTCTGCGACGTGGGCGGCCCCGACTGCCTGGCCAATGGTGAGTACACCTTTAGGATCGAAGCGCCTGGCGGGAGCATCGCCGCGCAAGTCAATGTGTCCGGTCTGGTAGTTGGCATGGGCTATACCGCGACCGCCGCGCCCGGCACGAAGGTCTTCCTGCCGAACGTCCCGAAAGGGCTGTGCTTCTGCCCGGTGCCTAATTTCACCGCCGGCTGGTCGGGACACCTCTACGTGCAGAGCGTCACAGCCGCCTCGGTGACGCTTCGCTACTACAGCACCGCGAGCGGAATCCTCGCTCACACGCACACGTTCCCGATCCGACCGGGTAGAGGGGTGACGAGATCTCCGTGGGGCCACTCCGAGCTGGCGCCGGACCGGGAGTACAGCGTCGTCGTGGAGAGCGGAGGCGGAACAGTCAACGTCGTTGTCCTCGAGTCCGCGCGCGGCGCAGACAACGCGATGATGTATGAGGGCTTCCCAGGGCAATAAGCGGGCGAGCGCTCGCGACAGCGCGACATTCACTGATAGACTGCGTTAATCCCCGCGGGCCGAGAAACGGCCGGAAAGGTCAAACCTCCATGAGGTCAGGTGGCTTTCCCTGCCGTTTCGGCGGGTGCGACGAGTGCTTCACCGTAGCTGACCAGACATCGATGCCCGCGCTCCTGGCCGCGAGCGCGCTCCGCTCACAGCACGAAACGACCGTCCATGGCTACACGCACGTGCAGCTCGAAGAGAACCGCCGCTCGCCATACGCGCCCGCTCAGTCCAAGCGCCCCGCTCCCGCCCGCTAGAAACCGCGCGCGGCTCGCTCTCGCTATCGTCCCGACCGTGACCGACGTTGTCTGGCTCGAGGTCGACGACCGCGGTATCACCTGGATTACCCTCGCGCGTCCCGACGTGCGGAACGCGTTCGACGCGGAGCTCATCGCCCAGCTGGGCGCGATCCTCGGCCGCATCGAGCCCACCTCGCGCGCGGTCGTGCTCCGAAGTGAAGGCGATTCGTTCTGCGCCGGCGCCGACCTCAACTGGATGCGCGGCATGGCCGACTTCACGCTCGCGGAGAACATGGCCGACTCGCGCGCGCTCGCGCAGCTGTTCCGCTCGCTCGACGAGCTCCCGATGCCGCTGCTCGCGCGCGTCCAAGGCGCGGCGATCGGCGGCGGCTGCGGCCTCGTCGCCGTCGCGGACATCGCGGTCGCCTCGACCGAAGCGGTCTTCGCCTTCACCGAGGTGCGCCTCGGCATCCTGCCCGCCGTCGTATCGCCTTACGTCGTGCGCAAGATCGGCTTCGCGCACGCGACCGCGCTCTTCACCACCGGCATCCGCTTCGATCCGCGGCGCGCGTACGAGGTCGGCCTGGTGGAGGCGGTCGAGGAGCCGGCCAAGCTCGACGGCAAGATCGACTTCTACCTCGACGCGATCATCGCCGGCGGCCCGCACGCGGTGAACGCCGCGAAGCGACTGGTGCGCGATGTCGCCGACCGTCCGGTCGCGGAGGTGCGCGAGATGACCGTGGAGCGGATCGCGGGCATACGCGTGAGCGAAGAAGGCCAGGAGGGCATGCGGTCGTTCCTCGAGCGCCGCAAGCCGAAGTGGTGACGACGCTCCTCGTCGCGAACCGCGGAGAGATCGCCCGGCGCATCTTCCGCACCGCGCGGCGCATGGGCATGCGGACGGTCGCGGTGTACTCCGACGCAGACGCGAACGAGCCGTTCGTGCGCGACGCGGATGTCGCGATGCGTCTCGGTCCCGCCCCCGCGGCGGAGTCGTATCTCGACATCAAGCGCGTCATCGCCGCGGCGCGCGAATCCGAGGCCGAGCTCGTGCATCCGGGTTACGGCTTCCTCGCCGAGTCGCCGAAGTTCGCGACCGCGGTGCGCGACGCGGACCTGCGCTTCGTCGGCCCGACCTCCGAGGTCCTTGCGTCGCTCGGTGACAAGGTGCAGGCGAAGGCGCTCGCGAAACGCGCGCGCGTGCCGGTTCTGCCCGGCTACATGGAGGACGACCAGCGGGACGACGCGTTCATCGCGGCGGCGAACAACATCGGCTACCCGGTCATGGTCAAGCCGGTCGCGGGTGGCGGCGGCATCGGCATGCAGCGCGTGCGCGAGCCATCCGCGCTGCCTGAGAGCCTCGCGAAGGCGCGACGCATCGCGGCGGCGTCTTTCGGCGACGAGCGGCTGATGCTCGAGAAGCTCGTCGAGCGGCCGCGGCACGTCGAAGTGCAGATCATCGCCGACACGCACGGGCAGATCTTCGCGCTCGGCGAGCGCGACTGCTCCACGCAGCGCCGGCACCAGAAGATCCTGGAGGAGACGCCCGCGCCGTCGCTGGAGGACGAGCAGCGCAAGGCGATCGCGGAGGCGGCCGTCGCGATCGCGCGCGAGGCGAAATACACGAATGCGGGCACGGCGGAGTTCATCGTCGACGCGAAGGGGCGCTTCGCGTTTCTCGAGGTGAACGCGCGCCTGCAGGTCGAGCATCCGGTGACGGAACTGGTGTGGGACATCGATCTCGTCGAGCAGCAGCTGCGCGTCGCGATGGGCGAGCGGCTCTCACTCGGCGAGCCCGCGCCGCGCGGACACGCGATCGAGGTCCGTCTTTACGCCGAAGACGTCGAGGGCGGCTTCCTGCCCGCGACTGGGCGCATCGCGCACATCCGCTGGCCCGAGGGGATCCGCGTCGACGCCGGCTGTGAAGAGGGGTCGACCGTCACGCGCCACTACGACCCGATGATCGCGAAGCTCATCGCGCACGGGCCGCACCGCAAGCTCGCGCTCGCGAAGCTCTGCGAGGCGCTCGCGCAGATGGAGGTGCTCGGGGTGCGCACCAACCTGCGCTTCCTCCGCGCGCTGACCGCGCACGACGTCATCCAAAAGGGCAAATCCGACACCGAGTTCGTGAAGCGCTCGTTCGAGGAGCTCGTGCCGGAGCGGCCCGCGGCGCCCGACGAGGCGTACGTGCTCGCAGCCGCAGCGGTCATCGACGGTGCGCGCGATCCGCGCAACCCCTGGACGTCACTCGGACCATGGCGCCTCGGCGAGGGCTACGCCTCCTCGGTGACGCTTCGCGAGGGCGACATGGAGCGGATCGTGCGGCTCACCGGGCGCGGGCCGTACGAGCTGAACGGGCACGTCGCGGTGCGCTCGGCGGCGGAGCCACACGAGTGGACCATCGACGCGTTCCCCGCCGCCGCGGCGCGCGAGGGAACGATGTGCTGGGTCGCGCTGTCCGGCGAGACGTACGAGCTCGACACCGCGATGCGACCGCGGAACGTCGAGCTCACGATCGGCTCGGAAGTCGCGGCGCCGATGCCCGGCGTCGTCATCGCCGCGCAGACGAAGGCGGACCAGAAGGTGCGCCGCGGCGATCTCCTCTTCGTCGTCGAGGCGATGAAGATGGAGCTGCGCGTCGAGGCGCCCGCCGACGGCGTCGTGACCAAGGTGCTCGCGTCGGTCGGGCAGCAGGTGGAGCGGGGTCAACGACTGGCGGAGTTCGAACCGACCGCCTAGCTGCGGCTCTCCCAACCGGCGAAGGCAACGCCGATGACCACCGCAAGGACGTTTGCCGACACAAGCATAAGCGCGCGGACAGGACCGAGACTCCGCACAACCGCGGCGTGCACGCTGAGTGCAAGTCCAAGCTGCGCAACGATCAGTCCACCAAACCGGCCGAGATTGATCGGGACCCAGAGATTGCTGTTGCTTGGCGGGGACGGGAGCAGGAGGATCACCGCGAGAAGCACGCCCGCGAGCGCCACGATGGTGCACGCGACGGCGCCGCGGCTGGATCGCGGCGCGAGCCACGGCGCGCTCACGATGCCGACCCCCGCGACCAGCGCCGACGCCACGCCGAAGAAGGCGGTGATCATATTGGCGCCGGCGAGCACCACCGATAGGCCTATCCCCAAGCCAGCGACCACCAGGAGGATGACCACGAGCGCCATCGCTAGGCGCCTGGTCGATGCGTAACGACGGCCTCGCCTGCCGCGGTCGCGCGCGCGACGACGGCGAGTGCGCGGATGAATGCCGGCTGCGTGTTCGGCATCACGACGCGCCGGTAGCGCAGGCCGAAGGCGCGCGCCTCGTCCGCGGCCGCGATATCGAGGTCGTAGAGAACCTCGAGGTGGTCCGCGAGGAACTGCACCGGCACCACGAGGACCTCGCGAGATCCGAGCGCCGCGAGGCTCGGGAAGAGGTCTTTGAGATCGGGGCGCAGCCACTCCTCCTGCGTGTGGCCGGCGCTCTGGTAGGCCCAGTGCCACCGCTCGCGGTCGAGGCCGGCGGCGGACGCGACGAGCTCCGCCGTCTCGTGCAGCTCCGCGATGTACTCCGGCTCCGCCTCGAAGACGCGCTTCGGGAGGCTGTGCGCCGTCATCACGATCGCGGTCACCGCGGCAGTATCACGCAGCGCCTCGCGCACGCGCTCCGCGATCGCTTCGATGAACGCGGGCTCCCGGTGCCACGCCGGCGCTAAGGCGGAAGGCACACCCGCACGGACCGCCGCTTCGCGCAGCGCCTCGCCGTAGCCGCCCATGAGTCGCGGCGACCACTGCGGCGACATGCAGATGCCGACGATCCGGTCCGCCCCGCGGTCGACCAGGTCCCGCACGGCATCGGCGATCGACGGATCCGAGAAGCGCATGGCCGCAGCCACGACGTGGCCCTGACCCAGCTCGACCTCGAGCGCCGCGGCCTGAGCCTGCGTGATGCGCACCAGCGGCGATCCGCCGATGAGCGCGTAACGCCGACGCATCTCAGCGACGAGGTCCGGCGCGGGCTCGCGGCCACCGCGGACCGCCGCCAGGTAACGCGGAAGATCCGCGTCGTCGCGCGGCGCGCCGTAGGTCATGAGGAGCACGCCGGTCGTCACGCGGCCACCGCCGACGTCCGCTCCTTCACGAGCAGGCTGAGCCGCGCGAGCGTGTCGGCATCCGTGTCGGGAAGCACGCCATGGCCGAGGTTGAAATCGCGAACGGAGGCCAGATCGGCGACATTGTCCAACTCTTCGGCGGACCCGACCAACTCCGCAAAGCCGTGAACGAATTGCAGACGTATCTGTATGCCGCGTAATCCAAGACAACCACGGCGGCGACCCCCACCACCGCTCAATCGCTCGGCAGCCTGCTCAAGTCCGCTCGCGACATCATGCGCAAGGACAAAGGGCTGAACGGCGACCTTGACCGTTTGCCGCTGCTGACGTGGATTATGTTCTTGAAGTTCCTGGACGATTTGGAACTGGAACGCGAGCAAGGCGCCGCGCTGGCGGGCAAGAAATTCAAGCCAGCCGTCGAATCCCCTTATCGCTGGCGAGACTGGGCAGCCAAGGAAGACGGCATCAGCGGCGATTCTCTTCGTAGCTTCATCAACAACGAAGAAGCCACCAGGCCTGATGGCAGCAAGGGGCCAGGACTCATCACTTACCTTCGCGGGCTCCAGGGGAGCAAAGGGGATGATCGGCGGGACGTGGTAAGGTCGGTATTCAGCGGCGTCACGAACCGGATGGAGTCCGGG
>JANMSU010000177.1:0-1797 GCA_031389835.1 Chloroflexota bacterium | reverse complement strand
GCTGATCTCACGGCGCGAGCTTCTCCGACGGGTCACCCTCATCTCGGGAAGCGCCGTGCTCGCGGGAAGCATTGTTGCGGCATGCGGAACACCGGCTCCGACCGCGGCGTCGCCGACGGCGACGGCAGCGGCGGCCACGGCGGCGCCGACCGCGTTCGTCCCGCAGGCCTTCGCAACACCGCCGCCGTCACCGGCACCTGCCGGCGTGACGGTGCGGGAGAACGATCCTCGCATCACGGTGTCGAAGCCGGAGATCAAGGGGTCGGACGGCGCCCTGCTGATGGCTTACATGGCCAAGCCGAATGTCAGCGGACGCGTACCGGGCGTCGTGATCATCCACGAGAACCGCGGACAGACCGAGCACATCCGCGACGTGGTGCGCCGAGCCGCGACAGCCGGCTTCGTGGCGGTGAACATCGATCTCGCCGCGCGCGACGGGGGCGCGGAGAAGCTCACCGACTCCGCGGCGTACAACGCCGCGCTCGCGAAGCGCGATCTGGCCGCGAAGCTCACCGACCACAACGCGACGATCGCGTTCCTCAAAGCGCAGTCGAGTGGCGCGATCGGCGTGACCGGCTTCTGCTTCGGTGGCGGCGAGACCTGGAATATCGTGACCGCGCTTACCCCTGATGTGAAGGCGGCGGTGCCGTACTACGGCCCGCAGCCGACGAACTATGCCGAGCTCGCGAAGACCAAGGCCGCGGTGCTCGGCATGTACGCGGAGCTCGACACCCGCATCACCAGCAGCACGATGCAGATGGAGCAGGAGCTCAAGAAGTCGAGCTCACCGTACGCGATCACAATTCATCCGGGTGTGAACCACGCGTTCCACAACGACACGAACGCGGACCGCTACAACGCCGCGGCCGCCCAAAAGGCCTGGGTCGCGACCGTCGAGTGGTTCCGCAAGTACCTGGTCTAACAGCGCACTAGAGACACAGTGGCGCGGCCGCTTCGGGGATGTTGAGCCTCGAAGCGGCCGCTCTGGCTATCTAGCGCGAGCGACAACGGCGCGGCGCTCCCTCGAGCGAGCGTCTGCGCCCAGCCGGCCCGAACGGATCGCGCGCCGTGAACGGCGGGCCGGCGTAGCCAGCAGCGAGCGAGAGGAGTGCCGCGACGTTGAGCTCGCGCGTGATGGCCGGAAGCGACCGCGCTACTTTTTCTCCAGCATCGCCCGAAGCGCTTCGCGCCCTTGGGGCGTCGCGTTCGACTTCTCGGGCACGATGATCTTCGGCTCGGCGGGCTTCGGCGCGGCGCCGTGAAGATTGGTGGCCTCACCACCGGCCTTCTTGATCGCCTCTGCTTCCGCATCGGGTGAATCCAGACCGATCATCTTGTCCACAGTCTTCCGGTTGCGGATCGAGCGCGCGAATGACGCGAGCACCAGGGGATCCCGCAGCGCGCGCGGATCCTGCTGCGCGAGCGGCGTCATCGCGACCTGCGCCGCGAGCTCGTTGGACGAGACCGTGACGCCTTCCTTCTTGGCGATGGCGTCGAGCACGAGGTTCGACTTCGCGCGCCGCTCCGCGACGGGCTTCCACTCGGCGCGGATCTCGTCTTCGGTCTTGCGTGCCTGGAGCATGAACTGCTCGAAGGTGATGCCCTGCTCGCGCACGCGTGCCTTGAGATCCGCGACCATGTGATCCAGCTCGTCCTGGACCAGGACCTCCGGGACCTCGACCTTGGCGGTCTCGACCGCGTGATCGAGCATCTTGTCCGCGGCTGAATCCCGGGCCTCGTGGAAGGCCGAGTGCACCAGCTCGTTCTTCACCTCGCGGCGAAGCTGCGCGATGTCGG
>JANMSU010000173.1:0-5678 GCA_031389835.1 Chloroflexota bacterium | reverse complement strand
CTGTTCCTGCTCCTCCTCGTGCTTTCACCGACGCTCGTGCTAGCTGTGCTGCTCGCTGATCCCCTGCGCAACACACCAGTGTTCATTCCGATCGAGCACTTCGTGATCACGACGAACGTCTCGGTGGTGGCGCTGCTCGTCTCGATCTTCGTCGCGCGCGCCGCGCTCGGATCCAGCCACTACCGGAGCCTCCTGGTCGCTGTCGGGTTTCTCTGCATGGCCGGCATCTTCATGGTGCACGGACTGTCCACGCCGGACGTGCTCCAGCGTGGCGACGAGCGGAACGACGCCGGTCTCGTCGTCGGCGTTTCAGCCCAGATCGCCCTTTGGATTTCCGCGCTCTTCTTTGCGATCCGCTACACGCCGGCTGCGTCCTTCCTGGAGCGAGCAGTGCCTCCGCGGACGCTCCTGATGGGTGTCACCGCCGCGATCGGCGCGTACGCCGTGGTCGCGATCGGCTGGCCTGCGGCGCTCGGTGGCCTCGCGCGCTGGATCCTGGTCGGCGGGGGCGCGTACGCGAACTACGACCCGAGCGTCTACGGCACCCCCGGCTACACGGCGCCCGACATCTTCGGCGGCGCGGGTCTCCTCCCGTATCTGGTCTCCGGGAGCGCGGTGACCCTTTTCGGGTTCGCTGCCTGGGCGCAGAGCCGCGACTACGTCCGCACGCGACTTCCCATGCAGGGCGCGCTCGCGGCGTCGTACGTCCTGCTCGCGCAGGCGCAGCTCTCTCAGTTCCTCGGTCCGGTCTGGACGCTCTCGTGGTGGGAGTACCACGCGCTGATGTTCGCCGCGACGGTCATCGCGCTGGGCGCTCTGTTCCTCGAGCTCGATCGCCGGCGCGGTCTCGAGAGGTTCCTACCGCCGACAGTCGTCGAGCGCGTCATCGGCGGCGATCCACTACGGCTCGAGGGCGAACGGCAAACGGTGACGATCCTCTTCGCCGACCTTCGCGGCTCGACCGCGCTGGCGGAGGATCTCTTGCCCGAGGAGGCGGTGTCGATCGTGAACGCCTACCTTCGCGTGATGGCGCGGTCGGTGATCGACGCGGGCGGGATCCTCGACAAGTTCACCGGCGACGGCCTCATGGCGATCTTCGGCGCGATGGGCGAGCCAGCGCACGGCGCTCCCGCCGCCGCGCGGGCCGCGCTCGGGATCCGCGCGAACGTCCGGGCGCTCAACGCCGATCGCGAGCGCGCAGGCGAGCCGGTCGTGCAGTTCGGCGTCGGCATGCACACCGGCGATGTCGTGCTCGGCGCGATCGGGCTACCCGAGCGCTCGGACTACACGGCCATGGGGGACACCGTGAACACCGCGTCGCGTATGGAGACGCTGACGAAGGAGTACAAGGTCGACGCGGTGTTGTCGGGTGCGACCGCGGGACATCTTCATGACGATGGAGTGGAGCTCCGCTCGCTCGGCGAGGCTCAGGTCCGCGGCAAGTCGGAGACGCTTTCGATCTTCACGCTCGGCTAGCTCTTGACCGCGCGACGAGCCCTCGGGGCGGCCGCGCCGTCGAGCACGGTGAGGCCCGCGGGTGTTCGCGCGAGCCACTCGCGAGCCGCGACGAGCGCGCGCACCGTCGCGATGAACTCCTGAGCGGCGCGGGTCAGCCTGCGGTCCCGCCGATGGGCGAAGCCGATCGTCCGCGTGAGCTCCGGCTTCGCGATGCGCACCGCGCGGAGGGGTCCGCCGCGCTCGACGACGAGGCTTGGCACGACGGCGACACCAAGACCCGCCGCCGTCAGGCGCAGGACGCCGTCCATCTCGCCTCCCTCGAGCGCGAACGTCGGCTCGAATCCCGCGCGCCGGCAGGCGGCGACGGTCGTCGCGCGGAGGTCGTAGCCGTCGCGGAACATCACGAGCGGCACGCCGCGCAGCTCGGCGATCGCGACGGTCCGGCGCCGCGCGAGCGGATGCGCTTTCGGCACCGCGAGCACCAGCTCCTCGCGGAGCAGCGGCGTGGTCTCGAGGATGTCGTGGTGCATCGGCAGGATCACCAGGGCCACGTCCAGGACCCCGTTCTCGAGCTCCGTGACGAGGTCGCGCGACCCTGCCTCGTGGAGCACGAGCTCGATTCCGGGAAAGCTCTGGTGGTATCGCGCGAGTGCCGGGGGGATCAGCGTCGTGGAGAGGCTCGGAGTCGAGCCGACCGAGAGCCGGCCGCGTCGCATGCCGGTGAGATCGCGGACCTCGCTCTCGGCGCCTTCGATGTCCACCAGTACGCGGCGCGCGAGTGGAAGGAGCGCCTCGCCCGCCGGGGTGAGGGAGACGTTCCCGCGCATCCGGTGGAATAGCGGCGCGCCGAGCTCGTCTTCCAGGCGACGTATCTGCTTGGAGACCGAGGGCTGGGCGACCGAGAGCTCGCGCGCCGCCTTCGTGAAGTGGCGCTGCTCGGCCACCGCCACGAAATAGCGCAGCTGGTGCAGCTCCATGGTCATAGCCTACGGCTATCGTCACGAGCGCGTCGATATCTTTGCCTACCGGGACAGCAATGCGTACCGTGGCGGCGGTGGCGACGACGACGGCCAGCGTCCGACAGCGCCCGCATGAGCGTAACGACCGGTGGTGGATCGAGCCACTCACGATCGTGCTCGTCCTGGGACTCTTCGGGGTGTACGCGTTCATCGTGAGCGTCCTGAACTCGAACTACTACTTCGATCCCTACCTTTCCCCGTTCTACTCACCCTGCCTCACGACGAGCTGCGTGCACCCGACCTTCCCGGTCATCGGCAACTGGTACAACCTCTCGCCCGCATTCCTGATCGTCGGCTCGCCCCTTGCCTTCCGCGCCACCTGCTACTACTACCGACGCTCGTACTACCGCGCCTTCTTCTGGTCACCCCCGGCGTGCAGCGTGCCGGATGCGCGTGCCAAATACAGCGGCGAGACGCGTTTCCCGTTCACTCTTCAGAACCTCCACCGGTACGCGCTCTACCTCGCGATACCGGTACTCGCGATCCTGTGGTGGGACGTCTTCCTCGCGTTCAACTTTGACGGGCGTCTCGGCGTGGGGGTCGGCTCACTCATCATGCTCGTCAACGTCGTACTGCTGAGCGGGTACACCTTTGGCTGCCATGCCGCGCGCTACCTTGTCGGCGGGTACCTCGACTCGTTCCACGGCGCATCACTGCGCTACCGGCTCTGGAGCATCGCGAATCGCCTGAACGCGAACCACGGACGCTGGGCCTGGTACAGCCTTTTCAGCGTGATGATCACGGATCTGTACATCCGTCTTGCGGCGATGGGCGTCATCACCGATCTGCGGTGGATCTCCTAGTGGCCGAGTACGAGACCCACGATTACGACGTCGTCGTGATCGGCGCGGGCGGCGCGGGCCTGCGCGCCGCCATCGAAGCGAATGCGATGGGCGTCAAGACCGCGCTCGTCTGCAAGTCCCTCCTCGGCAAGGCGCACACCGTGATGGCCGAAGGGGGGATCGCGGCAGCGCTGGGCAACGTGTGGAAGGAGGACAACTGGAAGGTCCACTTCCGCGACACCATGCGAGGCGGCAAGCTCCTCAACAACTGGCGCATGGCGCAGCTGCACGCGCAGGAGGCCCCGGACCGCGTCCTCGAGCTCGAAGAATGGGGCGCGCTGTTCGACCGCACCAAGGAGGGCCTGATCCTGCAGCGCGACTTCGGCGGGCACCGGTACGCGCGGCTCGCGCACGTGGGCGATCGCACTGGTCTCGAGATGATCCGCACGCTCCAGAACCACGCCGTGCACCGCGGCATCGACGTGTTCATGGAGTGCACGCTCTACCGTCTCCTCACCGATGACGGTGCGGTCTCTGGCGCGTTCGGCTACTGGCGTCAGAGCGGGAAGTTCGTGCTGTTCCGCGCGAAGGCCATCGTGCTTGCGACGGGTGGCGTCGGCAAGGCGTGGAAGATCACCTCGAACTCGTGGGAGTACACCGGTGATGGCCTCGGTATGGCGCTCGACACCGGTGCCGACCTCATCGACATGGAGATGACGCAGTTCCACCCGACCGGGATGGTGTGGCCGACCAGTGTCCGCGGGATCCTCGTCACGGAGGGCGTGCGCGGCGACGGCGGAACGCTGAAGAACAACAAGGACGAGCGATTCATGTTCCGCTACGTCCCAGAGTTCTTCCGCGCCGAGACGGCGGACACAGAAGACGAGGCCGACCGCTGGTACGAGGACAAGCGGAACAACCGGCGGACCCCCGATCTGCTGCCGCGTGACGAGGTAGCGCGCGCGATCAACGCCGAGGTCAAGGCCGGCCGTGGCAGCCCGCATGGCGGCGTCTTCCTCGATATCGCATCGCGCCGCTCCGCCGACTACATCAAGAAGCGCCTGCCCTCGATGTACCACCAGTTCAAGGAGCTTGCCGACGTCGACATCACGAGGACGCCGATGGAGGTCGGGCCGACGCTCCACTACATCATGGGCGGCGTCCGGGTCGACGCCGACTCGGCTCAGTCGACGGTTCCGGGCCTTTTCGCCGCGGGTGAGGTCGCCGCTGGGATGCACGGCGCGAACCGGCTCGGCGGCAACTCGCTCTCCGATCTGCTCGTCTTCGGCCGGCGTGCCGGGCTCTACGCCGCTGAGTACGCGAAGCGCGTCGCGAAGATGGCGCGCGTCGACGACGGCCAGGTCGAGGCGGCTGCGACCGGAATGCTCGCACCGTTCGACCGGCGCGAAGGCGAGAACCCGTACGCGGTGCATGCCGATCTGACGGAAACGATGCACGAGCTCGTCGGGATCATCCGAACGCGCACCGAGCTCGAGGAGGCGCTGACACGGATCGGCCGCCTTCGGGAGCGGGCGCAGCGCGTCGGTGTGAAGGGCTCGCGAATCTACAACCCCGGTTGGCACCTCGCGCTCGACCTGTTCACCCTGCTGACCGTGTCGGAGGCGATCGCGAGGTCGGCGCTGGTGCGCGAGGAGAGCCGCGGCGGGCACACTCGAGACGATTTCCCGAAGCCAGACCCCGAGTGGGGAAAGAAGAACGTGGTAGTGCGCCGGCGCGACGGGCAGCTCGTCCTGAAGCCCGAGCCTCTGCCCGGCGTGCCCGCGGAGCTTCGCCCGCTCATCGGCGAGGACAAGCCGACCGGCAAGGTCGCGCTCGAACCGGTCGCCGCGGCAAGCGCAAAGGAATAGACGTGACCGAGGTCAGCATGAAGATCTGGCGCGGCGACGGCTCGGGTGGCGCGTTCGTCGAATACAGCGTGCCCACCGATGAGGGCATGGTCGTCCTCGACGTGGTGCACCGCATCCAGGCGACGCACGCGCCTGATCTTGCTGTGCGGTGGAACTGCAAGGCAGGCAAGTGCGGGTCTTGCAGCGCGGAGATCAACGGCCATCCGAAGCTAATGTGCATGACGCGGATGAATACGTTCGAGGCGGGTGAGGAGATCTTGGTCTCGCCGGTGAAGACGTTCCCCGTCATCAAGGATCTCGTCACCGACGTGTCCTTCAATTACGAGAAAGCCAAGACGATCCCGGCGTTCAAGCCAAAGCCGAAGGAGGCCGACGGCACTCGGCGGATGTACCAGGAGGACGTCGAGCGCGTGCAGGAGTTCCACAAGTGCATCGAGTGCTTCCTGTGTCAGGACGTCTGCCACGTCATCCGCGACCACGAGGAGAACAAGCCGTCGTTCTCGGGACCCCGGTACTTCGTTCGCCTCGCGGCGCTAGAGATGCATCCGCTC
>JANMSU010000172.1:0-3816 GCA_031389835.1 Chloroflexota bacterium | reverse complement strand
GAATGACGCCGCTCGCGGGACTGTCGCCGTGTCTCTACACCCATGCGTCCTCCCCTAGGCCTTCGCGCCGACCTTGCCAGCCTTGCCCGCCTTCTTCTTGATGCGCTCTTCCGCGTACTTGATCCCCTTGGCCTTGTACGGGTCCGGTACGCGCAGCGAGCGGATCCGTGCCGCCATCTCGCCGACCATCTGTTTGTCGGTGCCCAGCACCTTCAGCTTCTGCGGCGTCTCGAGCGCGAACGTCACTCCGGTGGGCGGATCGATCTCCACCGGGTGTGAGAATCCGAGCGCGAGCTGCAGCTTCTTGCCAGCGAGCACGGCGCGATAGCCGGTGCCGCTGATCTCGAGATCACGAGCGTACCCGGTCGTCACACCGGTGACCATGTTCTGAAGGAGCGCCCGTGTGAGGCCGTGCAGCGCGCGACTCGACTTCTCGTCGTCTTTGCGCTTGACGACGAGTGTGGAGTCCTCTCGCGTGACGCTCACGTCGGGGTGGAAGGTGCGTACGAGCTCACCCTTCGGACCCTTCACACGCACGGTGTGACCGTCGATCTTGACGTCCACGCCCTGCGGGACAGCGACCGGGAGCCGACCGATGCGACTCACCAGATGTAGGCGAGGACTTCCCCGCCCAAACCCTTCTTCTCGGCCTCGCGCCCGGTCATGACACCGGAAGAGGTCGAGACGATCGCGATGCCGAGCCCACCAAGCACGCGCGGCATCTCGGTCTTGCGCGCGTACACGCGCAGGCCCGGCCGGCTGATGCGCCGGAGCCCCGACACAGCCGGCACTTTGCCGCCGATGTACTTCATCTTGATCACGATCTCGCGCGCGGAGGGCTGATCGAACGAGGTGATGAAGCCCTCGGCCTTCAGGATCTTCGCGACCTCGAGCTTCGTTCGGCTTGCCGGAATGGTCACCGTTTCGTGACGCGCGCCCGCGCCGTTCCGCACACGCGTGAGCATGT
This sequence comes from Chloroflexota bacterium, assembly GCA_031389835.1. GTDB lineage: Bacteria > Chloroflexota > Limnocylindria > P2-11E > P2-11E > CF-39. The sequence goes on along the minus strand of JANMSU010000172.1, from coordinate 2,849 downwards.
CGGCCAGCGGGTCGCTGGGCGCGCCGCCGATGCGCGGCTTCTTCACCTTCGCAGGCGCCGCGCGCTTCACCGGGGCGGGCCGCGGCGCGAGGCCGCCTTCGGCGAGCGGTGCCTCGAGCGTCGGCGCGGTCGTGGGCGTCGTTTCTTCGTTCATTTCCATCTCACCAGCTCGACTTCGTCACGCCGGGCAGCTCGCCCATGAGCGCGCGCTCGCGGAAGCAGATCCGGCACAAGCCGAATTTGCGCATGTAGCCACGCGGACGGCCGCAGACCTGGCAGCGGTGGTAGCCCTGCACCTTGTGCTTTGGCGTCCGCTGGGATTTGAGGATCAAGCTCTTCTTGGCCATGAGTGGGGCTAGGCCCCTTCCACCCCCTTCGAAGGTGCCTTGAACGGCATGCCGAGGCCACGCAGCAGAGCGCGCGCCTCCTCATCCGTTTTGGCTGTCGTGACGATCGTGATCTCCATACCGCGCAGGCGGTCGATCTTGTCGTAGTCGATCTCCGGGAAAACGAGCTGCTCCTTCAGGCCGAGCGAGAAGTTGCCGCGGCCGTCGAAGCTGCGGTCCGGAATGCCCTGGAAGTCGCGGATGCGCGGGAGTGCCACCGTGACGAGCTTCTCGTAGAAGTGCCACATCCGCTCGCCGCGCAGCGTGACCTTGAGCCCGATCGGCATGCCGATGCGCAGCTTGAAGTTCGAGATGGCGCGCCGGGACTTCGTGACCACCGGACGCTGGCCCGTGATCTGCGCCAGGTCCGAGGCCGCGGCGTCCATGGCCTTCGCGTTGCCGATCGCCTCGCCCATCCCGATGTTGAGCACGATCTTGTCGAGCCGAGGGATCTGCATGACGTTCTTGAAGCCGAACTGCTTGCGCAGCTCGTCCCGTAGTGCCGTGTCGTAGCGCTGTTTCATTGCGCTGGCGACTGCCATCATTCCTTCTCCTCGACCACGATCGACTCCCCGCATCGCTTGCAGGTGCGCTCCTTGGTGTTCTCTTCCATCCGGTGCGCGACCCGCGTGGCCTCGCCGCAGTGCGGGCAGATCACCATGACCTTGCCGAGGGCCAGGCCCATCGGCTGGTCGACGATCCCGCCCTTCTGGTTCTTCGATGGATTCGGTTTGGTGTGGCGCTTGCCGATATTCACGCCGGCAACGATCACCTTGCCCGACGCGCCATCGACCTCCTGCACCTTGCCGCGCTTGCCCCGGTCGCGACCCGCGATGACCACGACCTCGTCGCCCTTACGGATGCGCAGATTGCTCGGCATTAGAGGACCTCCGGCGCGAGGGAGACGATCTTCATGAAGTTGCGCTCCCGCAGCTCGCGCGCCACCGGCCCGAAGATGCGCGTACCGCGCGGCTGGTTCTGCGGGGTGAGCAGGACCGCCGCGTTGTCGTCGAAGCGGATCAGGGAGCCATCCGCGCGGCGGTATTCCTTCGTCTGACGGACGACGACCGCGCGCACGACCTCACCCTTTTTCACGCCCGAGTTCGGAATGGCGTTCTTCACCGCGGCGATGAACACGTCGCCGATCGAGGCGGAGGTCCCGGTCGACGAGCCCAGCACCCGGATCACCGAGAGCTCTCTCGCACCGGTGTTGTCAGCGACGCGTACGCGGGTATACGGACGGATCAAGCTTTGGTCTCCTCGGTCTCTTCGTCAGCCTCGTCGGTCGGCCTCGAGAGGATCTCGGACACGCCCTCGGACTCCTCGAGCGCCTTCTCGACGTCGGCGACGCGCGGCGCGGCTGCGCCGGCCTCGCCGAGCCGCGAGATGACCTCGACGACCCGCCACCGTTTCGTCGCGCTGTACGGGCGGCTCTCCTGGATGCGCACGAGGTCGCCTTCGCGAACGTCGCCCGCGTCGTCATGCGCGGCGAAGCGCTTGCGTACGCGAACGACCTTCTTGTACAGCGGGTGCTCGCGCTGGCGCTCGACGGTCACGATGACCGTCCGGGCCTGTTTCGCCGACACGACGACGCCGACCTTGGTCTTGCGGCGGAAGCGACGCCAGCCGGTGACCGCCTGCGTCGCCGTCGCGGTGTGCGAAACCGTGGCCGCCGCGCGCTTGCGCGTGACGGTCTTGCGCACGGCCGGACGAGCCGGCGTGGCGGTCGCCGTCGCGGCGGCGCGCGGAGCGGCCGTCGACTTCTTCGCGGCCGTGGTCTTCTTCGCCGCGGCCTTCGTCACCGTCGTCTTCGCGGCCGCTGTTTTCTTGGTGGTCTTCTCAGCCATTCGTCGCTCTCTCTCGCTCCTGCAATACGGTCAGTGCGCGCGCGATCCGTCTGCGGGCGGCGGGCAGCCCGCGATAGTTCTTGAGCTGGCGCGTCGCCAGCTTGAAGCGGAAGTCAAAGAGCTCCTCTTTCGCGCTCTTGAGCTCGTCAGCGAGCTCGGTGTCAGACAGCCTCCGCATGTCCTTCAGTTGCACCGCCGCCCCCTTCCTGCGCCTCTCGTGACACGAACTTCGTTTTGATCGGAAGCTTGTATGACGCGAGGCGCAGGGCTTCCTTCGCGAGCGACTCGCTCACACCCGCGACCTCGAACAGGATCCGTCCGGGGCGGATCACCGCGACCCAGTGATCCGGCGCGCCCTTGCCCGATCCCATCCGCACCTCGGCCGGCTTCTTCGTCACAGCCCTGTCCGGAAATGGCCGGAACCAGACCTTTCCGCCGCGCTTGAAGTGGTGGACGATCGCGCGCCGCGCGGCCTCGATCTGGCGTGCCGTCATCCAGCACGGCTCCTGCGCCTGCAGCGCGTAGTCGCCGAACGCGATCGTCGCGCCCGCCTGCGCGTGACCCTTCATACGGCCGCGCTGGAACTTTCGGTGCTTCATCCGCTTCGGTTGCAGCA
>JANMSU010000163.1:0-8504 GCA_031389835.1 Chloroflexota bacterium | reverse complement strand
CAGGAAGAAGTGCACAAACTTGTGCACGCGCTCGCCGGGCACGGCGAACCAGTAGTCGGTCACGCCGATCGGCGCGACGATGCTCACGTCGAGACCGGTCTCCTCACGGACCTCGCGTACGGCCGTCTCCTCGATCGACTCGCCCTCGTCGGGCGTGCCCTTCGGGAAGACCCACGTGCCGTCGCTGGTCCGGCCGTTGAGCACGACCTCCAGGTCGTCACCGGTGCCGCGCGTCACGACGCCACCAGCGGCGGTGGTGGTGCGCACTCGGGTCGGTCGGCGCGGACGCGTGCCCGGCACCAGCGTCACAAGAGGCGCGTGCCGTTGATGACGAGGGCGAAGCTGCAGTGAAGGAACTCCGCCGCTCGGCGCGACAGCATCATGCGCGACAGGAAGATCTCGAAGTACTCCATGAGCGGCGCGACCTCGGTGTCGATCGTGAGCTCGAGGGTGATCAGCTTCTCCTTGCGGCTCACCTTGACCTCGGCGGACGTCGCGGCGTAGTTCACGCGGTCGTGGATGTCGAACGATGTCGTCTTCGGGTTGCGCACGCGGCTCCGGTGCACGTCGCTCTTGTCGGCGATGATGACCGCGGCCGAGACCGCGCTCACGGGAAGGCCGCCCTCGGCCTCCTCGTGGTTCGCGATCGCACCCATGATCGTCGCGACATCCTCGATGTCGAAACCGAGGTCGATGAGGATGTCGTGCGCGAGCAGCGCGCCCGTCTGTCCGTGCTTCTCGCGGGTGATGACGTTGCCGATGTCGTGCAGGTACGCCGCGACCGCCGCGACCTCGCAGCGCCGCGCGTCGTGGCCGAGCGACTTCAGGATGAAGCGCGCGCCGTCGGCCGACGTGCTCGCGTGACGCTCGCCGTGCTCGGTGTAGCCGATCGCGCCGGTCTGCTGGTTCGCGGAGCGGATGTACGTCTTTACGCGCGGGTCGGCTTTGACCGTGTCGAGCGTTGGGCCGCCGCTCTTGGCCTCGGCGCTCGTGCGCGTTTTCGTCTCGGTGCGGTGCGTCTTCTTCTGCTCGTCAGGCGCTCCGGTGTCATCGGGTCGCGGTGCGCCGGCGGCCTCAGGCATGTGGGCAACTCTAAGCGCCCGAGGCTCATGCCTCCATTCGGAGCTCTTCGAGGTCGAGGTCACGCTCGAGCCGGCGCAGGACCTCGTCCGTGATCACGCCGCGCTCGTGTAGGTCGAACGCGGCGCGGCGCTCGGCCTCGATCACCTCGCGGCGGATCTGGCCGTGCTCCAGCAGCTCCTGCTCCGCCGCACCGCCATCCTCGTGGTGCATCTCATCGTGCCGCGCACGATGCGCGTAGCGATCCCGCAGCTGGTCGATGAGCTCGAGGTGTCCCGGCCACTGCGCTCGAAGCTCCTCGATCCGCGTCACCGCCGCTTCTGTCGTGAGTCCGCGGGCATGCACATGGTCGTGGGTCACGTCGCCGTCCGGCGCGAGGCCAAGCTTGCGGATGACCAGCGGAAGGGTCAGGCCCTGACCGACGAGCGTCACGAGGATCACGGCGAAGGTGACAAAGAGGATGAACGAGCGCTCAGGAAAGTTGAGCGGGAGCGCCAGCGCGGCGGCAAGCGACACCACGCCGCGTAGACCGGACCACCCGACGACGAAGACCCCGCGCCAGGGGGGATTCGGGTCCGCGCGCCTGACCGCCGGGATCAGGCGCGGCAGATACGTCGCCGGATAGACCCACACGAACCGGACGATCACGACGGCCAGGACGATGACGGCGGTGATCCCCGCGAGACGGCCAAGATCGGCGTCCACATCGCGCAGCACGCTGGGAAGCTGAAGTCCGATGAGCATGAACACGAGTCCGTTGAGTAGGAACAGCATCATCTGCCACACGGCGGTGCCGACGACGCGTACGTCAGAAGAGGCGCGACGCAGCGCGCGGTTGGCGAGCAGTCCGCCCACGACCGCCGCGAGCACGCCCGAGACGTGAAAGGTCTCAGCCGACAGGTAGGCGGCATACGGCGCGAGAAGCGTTATCGTGACGGCGATCGCGGTGTCGCGAATGCGCGCGAGCAGCCATTCACCGGCCATTCCGACCACGACTCCGATCGCCACGCCGCCGATGAGGACCACGACGAACGAGCTACTCGCATCGAGAAGCGAGAAAGTGCCGGCAGCCGCGGCCGCGACGGCAAAGCGGTACATGACCAGAGCGGTCGCGTCGTTCACCAGACTCTCGCCCTCGAGGATGGTCACGATGCGACGCGGCACGCCGACGCGCTGGAAGATCGCGGTCGCCGCGACGGCATCGGGCGGCGCGACGATCGCGCCGAGCGCGAATGCGCCGGCCCAGCCGAGAGACGGCACGAGCATGTAGGCAACGACAGCGACGACGGCCGCTGTGAAGATGACCAGGCCGAACGCGAGCAGCACGATCGCGCGCAGGTTTGCCTTGAACTCACGAAGCGACGTGAAGTACCCACCCGCGAACAGCAAGGGCGGCAGGAAAACAAAGAAGACCAGATCCGGCGGAAGGTCGAATTCCGGCACACCAGGGATGCGGCTGAGCGCGAGACCACCGAGGACCATGACGATGGGATACGGGACGGTAAGCCGACGCGCGACGATCGTGAGGGCTGTAACGAGGACGAGTAGAAGGAGAACGACCTCGATGTCGCGCAATGTCGTTAGTGCTCGTACGCCTTCTGCAGTCGCTCCGCGACCTGCTGGAGCCAGCGCAGCTCGATCAGCCCCGCGCGCGCGATGACCATCCCTCGCGTGAACGCGAGCCACGGCTTGAGCGTCCCCGCGATCAGGCCGAGCCAGGTCGCGCTCGTTGCGTCGACCTTCGGACCCTTGCCCTTCATGTCGGCCGGCTCGGCGTGCAGGCGTCCGTCACCTGCCTGGAACTCGATCGCCTCCTGAGTGTCGGTGAAGCGCAGGAGGGCGCGACCGGCGCGCACGTCCCTGAGGTTCTCGAGCACGCGTTCGTCCTCCGCGGCCGCGGCAAGGATCGCGAGCACCGCATCTCGCGCGTTGACTGGGTTCGGCGGCGACGTCGACGCGATGCGCGCCGCCTGGATCGCATCCTGGAGCCTGGTCACGCGAGCTTCATGTCGCTGCGGACGCTGACCGGCACTTCCGTGCCGCGATCGCGAAGCACGAAGAACGCCGCCGCGCCGATCATCGCGCCGTTGTCGGTGCAGAGTCGCGGTGGCGGCACGCGCAGCGGATGCCCGATGCGCTTCTGGATCTCCGCGCGCAGCGCGAGATTCGCAGCGACGCCACCGCCCAGCAGCACCGTCTCCACCGCGAATTCGGCGGCCGCGCGCGCGGTCTTCTCGGCGAGGACCTCGGTGATCGCCTTCTGGAACGACGCGGCGACGTCCGCTACGGGCACCTCACCCTTCGCCTCGAGCGAACGCACGAGACGCAGCACCGCGGTCTTGAGACCGGAGAACGAGAAGTCGTAACGATCGCCGAGCGCCGCGCGCGGCAACGCGCAGGCCGTCGGGTCGCCGTCCTTCGCGGCACGCTCGATCAAAGGTCCGCCAGGAAAGCCGAGGCCAAGGAGGCGCGCGACCTTGTCGAACGCCTCGCCTGCCGCATCGTCGATCGTGCGACCGAGCGGCCGGAAGCGGCGATGCCCCTCCATCAGTACGAGGTCGCTGTGCGCACCGCTGACGATGAGCACGATCGCGGGTATCTCCGGCTCCGGCGTCGGCGCGTCGCCCTCATAGAGCCAGTTCGCGTAGACGTGCCCTTCGAGGTGGTTCACGCCGATGAACGGCAGGCCCGCGGCGAGCGCGAGCCCACGCCCGTAGTTCGCGCCGACCAGGAGACAGCCCACCAATCCTGGGCCGACGGTCGCGGCCACCGCATCGATCGCGCGCAGCTCAACGCCCGCGTCGTTGAGCGCCTGCTGGGTGATGCCGTCGAGCGCGCGCAGATGCTCGCGCGCCGCGACCTCCGGAACGATGCCGCCCGTATCCACATGCACGAGCTGGGACGCGACGATGTTGGAGATGATGCGCCGGCCGTCGTCGATGACCGCGACCCCCGTCTCGTCGCACGAGGTCTCGATCGCGAGGATACGCAAGGTCAGTCCTCTTCTAGCTGGGCACGGAGCTTCGCGAGACGATCGCGCACCGCGCGGTCGCGCAGGCGCTCGGTCCACATGATGATCGCGTCCTCGTTGTTGTCGCTGTAGTAGCGGCGCCGGATCCCGGCGGCGTGGAAACCGTACTTCTCGTAAAGCCGCTGTGCGGGGAAGTTCGATGCTCGCACCTCGAGCGTGAGCCACTCGGCCGCGAGCTCCGCGGCGAGGTCGAAGAGCCGCACGAGCATCCGCTCGCCGATCTTGCGCCGCCGCCGCTCCGGGATGACCGCGAAGGTCGTGATGTGCGCTTCGTCGAGCGCAAGCCAGAGACCGGCGTACGCGATGATGCGCCCGCCCTCGCGCGCGACGATGTAGCGCGCGTTCTTGTTCTGCGTGAGCTCGTGGCGGAACGCGTTCGCCGGCCAGGGGACCGGGAACGACGCGCGCTCGACCTCCTGCACCGCCGGGATGTCGTCGGGCGTCATGGTCTCGATGACGATTGGGAAGGTGGCGACCATCTCTCCTCTTAGTGTCGCTTGGGTAGGCCCAGGGCGAGATCGTCGGTCGGGGGCGCGGCGAACGGCTGGTCGAATGACGTGCGCATGGACGGTTGCTTCACGTAGATCGGCTCGATCTCGCCGAGCTTCCGCTGCGGCGTCGTCTCAAGGGCCCGCCAACCGAGCTCCGCGAGGTATCCCGCGCGGCGCATCCGCGAGGAAGGCGAGGCGAAAAGCGCCTTTGGACCGAGGAGGTCGCGGAGCGTCTGCTCGGTCTCCGCGTCTATCTCGCCGACGAAGAGTGTGTGCGAACCGATCTGCCGGCAAAGCTCCGGGAGCGTGGCCGCGATGAACGGCGAGCGCCGCTCCCATTTGCGGTTCCGCTCCTGATAGAACGCGGCGTAGAACTCGCTCCTGCCCGCTGGCAGCAATGGACACGTCCGCTGCTTCGACGCGGCGTGCGGATACGCGAGCACGTCCAGCGTCGAGACGCCGACCATGGCCGCTCCGGCGCCCCGCGCGATCCCCTGCGCCGCGGCGATCCCGATCCGTAGACCGGTGAACGAGCCCGGTCCGGTGGCGACGGCGACCTTGTCGACCGATGCGAGCGTGATGCGCGTGCGCGCGAGCAGCCGCTCGATGGTCGGGAACAGCTCATCCGCATGCTTGCGCTGCGCGTGCCACGTCTCTTCCGCGAGGACATCGTGCCCGTCGTACAACGCGACCGAGGCCCACTCGGTCGACGTATCAAGCGCCAAGAGAGTCACGGAAACCCTCCAGGAGCTCGGCCGAACGTGGCCCGGTCGCGCGGAGCGCGACGGAGCGTTTTGTATCGGCGATGTGTGCGAGCTGCACGTCAAGGCGATCGAGAGGCAGCCCGTCGCCAGCGCGATCGGGCCATTCGATGACGGTCATCCCGCCCGCATCGAGCGTCTCCTCCCAACCCGTCGTCCCCAGATCCTTGCCCTCGAGTCGATAGAGATCGAGATGGAAGAGCGGCAGCCGTCCTCCGAAATGCTCGTGCAGGATCACGAAGGTGGGGCTCGAGATATCCGATGCGTTCAGACCGAGGCCGGTCGCGATGCCCTTCGCGAGCACGGTCTTCCCCGCCCCAAGCTCGCCCCATAGCGCGATGACATCTCCGGGCCGAGCGAGACGCGCGAGTCGCTCGCCGACGCGCTCGGTGTGAAGTGACGAGTGGCTCACGAGCTCCACGGCCTGCCCCGCGCTATGCGGGACGCCCGTTCGCCGCTGCGCGCTCGAATCTGCGGCGCTCAAGGATGAGCCGAATGGTAAGCCCGAGGAATGAGCCGAACAGTGCGGCCCAGAGGAGAAGCCAACCGTCGCGCGGCGGCACGCCCATGAAGTCGAGCGGACCGAACGGAAGCTGTCCCGCCCATGCGGCGAGCGGAAGTAGTGCGAGCATGCCGGCGATCGTGCGGCGCCGCTCGAGCTTCTTGCGATCCTGCGCGTACTTCGCGCGCCGGCGCTCGTCGGTCTTGTCGACGCGCTTCGGCGCCTCGGTGCCCGGCGCGCGCGCAACAGCTTGGGCGTCGCGATCGCGCCGTTCGCGCCGGCGTTTTCTTCCCACCGCGGAAGACTAGTGCGCCACTAGTTACGGGGCGTGCGCGGCGCATCGAACGAGAGGACGTTGGCGACCGGGACCGGTCCGTCACCGGTCGTGACGGCGTCCGCTTCGATCTCGCTTGCGAAACGGACCGGACCGGCGAGCGCGAGGTGCTCGTCCATCGGCCGCGCACCGAGCCAGTCGTTGGCGAGCGCCAGCGACGGCGCACCGCGCGCGAAGTCGCCGGCGCTCTCGGGCGCGAACACGAAGAGCCGCGCGGATGCCGTGTGGACAGCGGCGCGCGCGCCCACGAGCGCGACGAGCGGCGTGAAGACCTCAGGTGGCAGCGGGGCCGAGCCGAAGCCGATAAGGCATAGGACGGTCGGTGCCTCGGGACCGGTCGTCGCTCCTGATGCCGTCGCAGCCTCGCCGTACACGACGGAGAGACCGCCGGCCGGCGCCGCGCCGGCGACGACCGCTGCGACGCCGCAGGCATGCGCGCGGGTGATCGACTCCGCCGTAGCGCGGGCGCCACCGATCAGGATGCGGTCGCGTAGCCGAACATCGATCCGCGACGGCTGCAGCTCGTCGGTCGGTAAGTCCACCGCGAGACTGAGCTCGCCGATGGCGTCGGGCCCGTACGCGGCGACGCCCTGCAGTGCCCACGCGGAGCCCTCGACCGTCACGCACCCGTCATCGGAGCGCGACACCTCGCCGTCGAGCGTGGATCGCACGACCCACCGGCCAACGATCGGCGCGACGTAAAGATCGCCGTCGGCGCGTCGATGGATCACGCGGCCAGCTATCGGCGACGTGACGGCGCGCGCGAAACGACGACCGGTGCGCGCGATGACGGTCTTCCGCTCGACCTCGCCGCCGACGGCGACACGCATCACGCGCTCGAGATCAAGAGGCGCGACGCCGAGGCGGCGCGCGCCGGAGACCTTGACCGGCGTCCCGTACGTCGTGCCCGCCGCGAGAATGTCGCCGGCATGTACCTCCTGGCCCACCGCGGCGCGCTCGCTCGCGCCGATCGGTAGCGGGTGATCCGCCGAGTGGCGCCGGAACCGCCACGGCATCAGCGCGTCTCCACTGGCAGGACGTCTAGCGCGGCGTTCCAACGCGCTAGCGTCGGAATGCGCTCCGCGTCGCGCGGTGGAAGCGGCAGAGGACGACCGCGCGCGTCGATCACGACGCCCAGCTCGAGATCCGCCGCGCTCGGGCGGACCGTTGTCCCCGGCATCACGATCTCGACCGCGCCCTTGGTCGGGACGAGCAGGAAGGAGCCGCGCGCCACGCGTTCTTCCTGCACGCCGTTCGCATCTCGGACGCGCACGGTTGCGGAACGTCGCGGCCACAGCGATACGAAGATCGCGATCGGGTCTGCGGCCGGCATCGACGCGACGCGACCGCGCGCCGCGAGCGCGCCCGCGGCAACGAGCTGATCGCCGGACGCGCGTGAAACGAGCGTCGGTCCGTTCGGTCCAAAGGCATCGATCGCGACGAGCAGCGACTGCGCGGCGCGTGGAAGCTCCGCGAGCCGGCCGGTGAGCACCAGCAAGGGAGCGGACCACGGCCCCTCGAGCGGGACACCGGCGCGCTCCGCGTCCGCGAGCGTGTGCGCGATGGCCTCACGCGCGAGAGCCATCTCGAGCGAGAGTGCGAGCACCGATGCGGGGATCGCGTCCGGCCAGCGCGCGCGGTTGAACACGCGCTCCAGAAGTGCGGGCGCCTCCACCGCCCGTGGGATCCAGCGACGCACGCGATCGAGTCCGGCGCGCGCGACGACACGGTCTGCCGCCGCGCCCACGCCGAGCCGCGTATGGATCCCGAGCACGACGCCATCGGGGCGCGCATGGACCACGGACGTCTGCCCGCCGGTCACATCCAGCAAGGCGACGTCGGCGCTCGCGTTCGCCGCGATCGCACGCGCCGCGGCTTCGAGCGCCTCGTCGCGCAGCACGACATCACCCTGCGCGCGCCGACGCACGGCGCGGAGACGCGCGATCAGCGCTTCGCGTCCAGCGGCTGTGCGCACATCTGGCAACGACTCGATCGGGTTCTCCGGGCAGGACGCGGCAATGCGCTCGCGGACCCGCTCGTCTCCGGAGAACAGGATGTGCGGCAGCGGACGCTGATGAGCGCAGCCGAACCGCAGCGCCTCTGCCAGCTCGATCATCCCGCCGACGTCACGGCGACTGTGGGCGAGCACGACGACCAGGTCCGCGCTCGCTTCGCGGAGGATCTCCGCGCGCTCGACGAGCGAGCGTCCGTCGTGCGTGCCCACCAGACCCACAAGTGACGCGCCGCCGGCAAGCGCGCCGAACGCGAGTGCCGAGGCCAGCTTCGGGTCACGCCCAAGCAGCGC
>JANMSU010000149.1:0-1542 GCA_031389835.1 Chloroflexota bacterium | reverse complement strand
ACCTCGCATGACGCGCGCATAGTCCGCCCACGCGACCGCGACGATCCCGATCATCACGCTCATGATGCTCGGGCCCAGCACGCCGGCGATCGCCAGCGCAAGGATCAGCGCGGGGAACGCAAGCAATACGTCGACGATGCGCATGAGCAAGTCATCAAGCAGCCCGCCGTAGAACCCGGCGATCATGCCGAGTCCGACACCGATCGTCAGGATGAGCACCGCGGCCAGTCCGGCGGTCCCGAGCGAAAGCCGCGCGCCCCAGATCAAGCGGCTGAGGATGTCTCGTCCCAGGTTGTCCGTTCCGAGTAGCGCATCCGCCGAGGGCGGCGCGAGCCGGCGGAGCGCGTCAATGCGGGTCGGATCGTCCGGAGCGATTAGCGGAGCGGCGATCGCGATGAGCGCGACGCCTGCGACGATGACAAGGCCGGCGACGCCGGTCCGGTGCGCAAGGAGGGCGCGGAACACTCCCGGCCGCGCGGACGCGGGTGACAGCGCGTGCTGGTCGGCGATGCTCTCGGCGAGAGTGTCGCGCGACTTGGTCCCGATCACCGGGTCTTCCCTCCTAGACGTACGCGCGGATCGAGCCACACGTACGAGACGTCGACCGCAAGATTCACAAGCAGGACGACCGTGCCGGTGAACAGCACGAAGCCCTGGATCGTCGGATAGTCCCGGATGAAGATCGAGTCGACGACGTACTTGCCGATGCCCGGCCAGGCGAAGATCGTCTCGACGATCACGGCGCCGCCGAGCAGCGCCGCGAGACGAATGCCGGTGATCGTCACGATCGCGATGAGTGCGTTGCGAAGCGCGTGTGTCACGATGACGGCGCGCTCGCGCAATCCCTTCGACCGAGCGGTGCGGACGTAATCCTGAAAGAGCTCCTCGAGCATGGCCGAGCGCGTCAGGCGCGTGAGGCTCGCCGCCGCGCCGATCGCCAGCGTCAGCGCTGGAAGCACGATGTGACGCGGCTCGCTCGCGCCCGCGACCGGCAGGATGCGCAGTTGCACCGCAAAGAACAGGATCAACAGATACGCGAGCCAGAAGCTCGGGATCGATGCGCCGACGAGCGCGCCAAGACGCGCGATCTGGTCGACGACCGAGTCACGGAACAGCGCCGAGATGATCCCGAGCGGCACGGCGATGATCAGCCCGACACCGACGGCGAGCAGGGCCAGCATCGCGGTACGGGGGAAGCGATCGACCAGGGACTGAAGCACCGGTTCGCCGGTGCGATAGGACCGGCCGAGGTCTCCGCGTACGGCGCCGGCAAGCCAGCGCGCGTATCGGACAGGACCCGGCGCATCGAGACCGAGCTCGCGCCGCAGCTCCATGACCTGCTCGGCGGAGGGCGCGTCGATCCCGCCGGCCTGCAGGACCTGGCGCACCGGATCGCCGGGGGCCAGAAGCGCCAACGCGAAGGCCAGGATCGAGATGCCCAGCCACACCGGGACCAGGTACGCCAGGCGCCGGGCGATGTAGCGCAGCATTTAGCTCACCTCGCCAGAGAGCCCGATGGGTCACCGGCACGCGGCCGGTGAC
>JANMSU010000128.1:0-2680 GCA_031389835.1 Chloroflexota bacterium | reverse complement strand
TCGGCGAGCTGCCGCTGCGCGTTCGCGTCCTCTATGAGGGCGAGGAGGAGATCGGTTCGGAGCACCTCGCCGAATTCGTCCGGCAGAACGCTGACATGCTGCGCGCCGACGGCTGCATCTGGGAGGCTGGCTACAAGGACGCCGCCGGTCGGCCAACGATCTCGCTCGGCCTCAAGGGCATCGCTTACTTCGAGCTGCGCGTGCGGGGCGCGAAGCAGGACGCGCACTCCTCGGTGGCGACGATCATCCCGAACGCCGCCTGGCGCCTGGTGTGGGCGCTCGCGACGCTCAAGAACGACGAGGACGAGATCGTGATCGACGGCCTCATGGATGCGGTGCGTAGGCCGACCGCCGACGAGATCCGGATGCTCGAGGCGCTGCCGTTCGACGAAGAGGGCACCAAGCGCATCCACAACGTGCCGCGCTTCATCCGCGGACTCAGCGGAACTCCGCTCAAAGTGAAGCACTTCTTCGAGCCCACGTGCACGATCTGCGGCATGACCTCCGGCTATTCGGGTCCGGGTTCTAAGACGGTCCTGCCCGCTGTCGCGAGCGCGAAGCTCGACTTTCGCCTCGTCCCCGACCTGACCCCCCAGCTCGTCGAGCGCCTACTGCGCGCGCATTTCGAGCGTCACGGCTTCGGCGACGTCGAAGTCGTCGCGATGCACGGTGAGCGTCCCTCGCGCTGGCCGGCTGATTCAGCGCCCGCTCGCGCCGCGATCGCCGCATGTCGCGCCACCTACGGGACGGCACCCGTGGTGTATCCGTTGATGGTCGGCAGCGGACCGATGGCGCAGGTGTGCGACGAGCTCAAGATCCCGGTCGTTGGCTTCGGGTCGGGCAACGCGTCCTCCGCCAACCACGCGCCGAACGAGAACATCGCCATCGCCGACTACGTGGATCACATCCGCGCATTCGGCCGGTTCCTGCACGCCTTCGCTGGTAAGCCCCTGGATTGACCAGCGGCGAGAAGCGCCTCGTTCTCAGCATCGTCGGAGCGCTGACCTTCGCGTCGGTCTACGCGACTCTCGTCATGGCTCCGGTCCTGACATTGATCTCCGAGGAGTTCGGCGTGAGCACCGGGACCGCGGGCCTTGTCGCGGCGGCCTACGGCGGACCGGGGGTAATCATCTCGCTACTGGTCGGGCCGTACTCCGACCGTTTCGGCAGGAAGCGCTTCATGGTGGCGGGTGCCCTGATCATGGGCGTATTCACGATCCTCTCGGCGCTCGCGCCGACGTTCGAGACGCTGATCGCGGCGCGCGCGATCGCGGGCATCGGTGGCTCGCTGATATTCCCGAACGCGAACGCGCTCATCGGCGATCTGTTCCCATACCGCGAGCGCGGCGGCGCGATGGCGACGACGATCGCCTTCAACACCATGGCCAGTGTCATCGGCGTGCCCTTGGCCGGCGTCGTGGCCGAGGCCACGAGCTGGCGTGTCTCGGTGGGACTCGTCGGAGTCATCGCGATCGTGGCCGGTGTCGCCCTCGTCGTATTCCTCCGGCCGACGACGAGCAACATCAACGAGCAGCGGATCTGGACCATGTATCGCCTGATCCTTCGGAATCCCTCCGCGGTAGCGGCGATCATCTCGAGCTTCTTCGGATCGTTGTACTGGTTCACCTGGGTCACCTATCTGGTCGTGTTCTTCCAGCTGACCTACGGCCTGAGCGAGGGCGTGGCGTCGACCTACTCGCTGACGTTGGGTGTCGGCGTGCTCATCGGCAGCCAGATCGGTGGTCGCGTCGGCGACCGCATCGGACATCGACTGGTCGTCGCGGGAACGATCGTTGCGTCCGGTTTGATCCTCCTCGTGCTGACGAACGCCCCGCCTCCCCTGCTGATTGCGGCGGCGATGAATCTGGCGCTGTGCGCGGTCATCGGCGCGCGGTTCGCCACCAACACCTCGCTTCTGACGGAGCAGGTGCCTGAAGCGCGCGGGACGCTCTTCGCATTCTCCTCAGCCGTGACGTCGCTCTCGATAGTCGCCGGCGCGACGATCGGTGGGATCTTCGTCGACACCATTGGGTTCGCGGCGATCGGTGTGTTCTGCATGGTCGTGGCACTGTCGTCGTCCGTGATCGTCCTCCTGTTCGTCCGTGAGGATCCGATCGAGGTCGACATCGGCGCCGCATAGCGCCAATCGTTGCTGACTTGTTACCTCTTGTCAGCAGGGGCGACAGGCGTGCGGCATCCATCCTGCCCGTCACCTTGACCGCTACTGAAAGGAGCGGGCCATGGCGCGAAGAACTGGTGGTGGCATGACGGTGGCCGAGGCGGGCCGTATGGGTGGTCGCCTCGTCAGTGAGAAGTACGGTCCCGAGTTCTACGAGCGGATCGGCAAAAAGGGCGGCTCGAGCACTGCGACGAAGTACGGTCCCGAGTTCTTCGGCCGCATCGGCAAGAAGGGCGGCAAGGCCGTGACGGCGAAGTACGGTCCTGGCCACTTCGAGCGGATCGGTCGCAAGGGCGGACAGAAGGTCGCGGACCTGATCGAGCGCGCGAAGTCGATGGAAGCCGAGAACCCTCGTCCGGTCGTGGTCGTGGAAGAGCCCGTCGAAGAAGAGGCTGGCCGCTAGCCCACGCACCTAGACTCGCGGGCGATGGGGAAGCAAGTCCGGATCGGAACGCGCGTCGTACGTTCGGCGCGCGCGCTGCCCGCCGGCGAAGGCGTCCC
>JANMSU010000122.1:0-5333 GCA_031389835.1 Chloroflexota bacterium | reverse complement strand
CACGCCATGCTCGCGCTCGAGCTCCATCGAGTCGAGCAGCTGCTCTCGCATCTGCCGCAGCGCCACCGTCCCGGTGAGCTCGATGAGGCGGTCGGAGAGCGTGGTCTTGCCGTGATCGACGTGCGCGATCACGCAGAAGTTCCGGATGCGGGATTGGGGGTCGGACATCATGTTCAGACTAGGGTCCCGGGCGGGCTGCGGTGCTAGCGGTGGATCATCCCCCGCCCGTCGCTCCCTGTACGTCGCGCCGCTCGAACAGCCAGAAAGCGACTCCGCCGAGGACCAGCGTGTACACGCCGAGCACGATGATCGCCTGCGTCGCGTCCGGCAGCGCCGCGGTGCCGGGGAAGCCGCCGGCCGCTCCCGTCCAGGCGGAGATGTTCCGCACGAGCAGGAAGTCCGCGACGTTCTGGAACCAGCTGAAGAGGTTCGAGAAAAGGGCGACGATCAGCTGCTCGAAGAAGTAATAGCCGAGGCCGATCGCCATGCCGGCCGCAGACGATCGCGCGACGACCGTGACGAACGCGGTCAGTGCGATGTACGGAATGAGCGAGACCCACGCCTTGAGCAGCGCTATGCCCGCATCCGACCAGGTCGCGGCGGTGCCCGCGGGTGCCGGCGCGGCCCCGGCGAGGCCGCTCGCGACGGTGCTGCTCACCGCGACGCTGGCCACGGCGACCACCAGACCGAGCAGGGCGAGGAGTGCCAGCGTGATCAGCTTCGCCGTCAGGTACGGCCAGCGCCCGGTGCCCTGCGTGAGCACCGAACGCAGCGTGCCGGCCCCGTAATCGATCCCGATCGCGGAGGCCGTAAGGATCGCCATCAGGATGAGGCCGAGCGTCTGCACCGTTCCCAGGGCGCTCGGGATGCTGCCCGGCAGCGTGAAGTTGGAATAGCCCCGAGCGAGTCGCGCCGGAAGGGCCGCCGCCTGCTGCTGGCACTGGGCCCTTAGGCCCGCGACGACCTGCGTGTCGAGATCGATGGGCTGCCGCGCCACGTCGCCGGAGAGCAGGTCGTTGCACCGGACGGTGCGCGGGATGCGCCCTTGCTGCTGCTGCAGCGATGCGGGCACGGTGAGCTCGCCACCGGTCTCTTTGACGCCGTTGTACGAGAAGAAGGTGCCCCACACCGCGAGCTGTGCGAAGAGGAGCGCGAAGAGGAGGAGGATCCACAGCATCCACCGCCGGCGGAGCTTGAACCATTCCCAGACCGCAAGATTCCCGATGTTGGCGATCACGACTTCTCCCTGCCGGTGTTGGGATCGGTGCCGGTGATCTCCATGAAGAACTCCTCGAGCGTGCGGTGCACCGGCACGAGCTCGTTCACGTAGATCTGACGGTCGGCGAGCGCGCGCGCGACCTCCCACGCCCGAGCCTGCGGAGCCGCGACCAACAGGGTGCCGTCCTGCTGGTCAACGCTTTCGACCCACGGCAGCGTCCCAAGCACCGTCCGTGCGGCCGCGTCGTCGGTGGTGCGCAGGCGCAGCGCGTCGTGCTCGCGCAAGAGCTCCTTGATCGTTCCCTGGGCGATGAGCTTCCCGCGCGACAGGACGGCGACGTTGTCGCAGACGAGCTCGGTCTCGGCGAGCAGATGGCTCGACAGCACGACGGTGCGTCCGCCGGTGCCGAGCTCACGGATCAGCTCGCGCACTTCGACGACGCCCGCCGGGTCAAGGCCGTTGGTCGGCTCGTCGAGGAAGACGAGCTCCGGATCGCCGAGCAGCGCGAGTGCGACGCCAAGCCGCTGTTTCATACCGAGCGAATACGTCGAGAACTTGCTGTCGGCGCGCTTGCCGAGATCGACGAGCTTCAGCAGCCGGTCGATGTCTGCCGGCGAGCCGCGCCTGCCGATGGCCTGGAAGTAGCGAAGGTTCGCGCGTCCGGTGAGGTACGGATAGAACGTCGGCGTCTCGACCATCGCGCCCACACGGCGCAGCGTGGCCGGATGGAACGCGGAGTCGCCGAAGATGTGGGCCTGGCCAGATGTGGCATGCACGAGGCCCAGCAACATGCCCATCGTCGTCGTCTTACCCGAGCCGTTGGGACCGAGGAAACCGAAGACGCCGCCACGTGGGACTCGGAGCGTGAGGTCGTTCACGGCCACGACATCGCCGTAGCGCTTCGTCAGGCCGGTCGTTTCGACGACGTGATCGGAGATACCCATTCCCACGCCTATACCTTCGAACGACTCGCCGTTTTACGTCGCACTGCCGCGCCCGGGGTCGGCCCAATGCGTAGGAAGGCGCGGAGCGTGGTCACGAAGGCCCTGCGTTCCTGCTCGGTCATGAGTCGGATCGCGCGGGTCAGCTGCGCCGTTCGAGCGTGATCGAGGCGTCGCATCAGGCGCGCACCAGGCGTAGCCACGTGGAGGAACACGGAGCGGCGGTCCGTCGGGTCGGGGTGCCGCGCGATCAGGCTCTGCCGCACCAGGCGGTCGCTGAGCGCCGACGCGCTGGCGAGGCTCATCCCCAGCGCCTTCGCGAGCTCACTGACGCGAAGAGGCTTTTGGCCGAGAACGAAGAGAGCCCGGAGCTGGGTGAAGGTCAGATCCACGTCCGTCCAGGCAGCGGGTGACGCGGCCATGCGCTCGCGCCATTGCCCGATGAGGCTCTGCAGCTCGGAAGCGCTCGTGGTCACGTTGATACTCTACGTCGCATTAACTAATGCTCACAACCCGCGATCAGCTTAACGATGTGCCAGCGTGGTGTCAGTCTCGGGACCGGTGGGTCAGGTGGCCACTTTCCCTCGGCGGAGTCTCGCTTGAACGACGGCGACGATCTCCTGCAGCTCGCTGATGCGCATCACGTACGCGGCGAGGAGGTAGATACCGACGCCGAAGCTGGTCGCGAGGAGGGTTTGGACGAAGAGGAGCAGCTTCGGCGGATCCTGAGCGAGGTTGAGGGGGATGTTGGTGAAGTTGATGAACAGGAACATCGCGACGCCCATGAAGAGCGCCGCGGTGACCTGTTTCATCGTTGCGTAGCCAAGCCCCACCAGCCGCAGACGCGCGCGCGGGGCCAGGAGCGCGAGCAGCAGCGCCGCCTCCGCCAGCGTCGCGATCGAGTTCGCCAGAGCAAGGCCGTTGATCCCGAAGACAGGCGCGAGCGTCACGGACAACACGACATTCGCGCCGATCGATATGAGCGTCAGGGCCACCGGTGTCGTCGTGTCGCGCGACGCGTAGTACGCACGCGCGAGGATCTGCACGAGCGCATGGCCGGCGAGGCCGAGGGCGTAAAAGAGGAATGTCGCCTGCACGAGCTCACGCATGTCGGGGCCAAACTCCCCGTACTGGAAGAGCAGGTTCACGATGGGACGGCGCAGCACCACCATGAGGATCGCCGTCGGGAGTGTGAGGAACAGGATCCAGCGGATCGCCTGCTGCAGCGCATCGCGCATCTTGGCCGCCTGACCGAGGGACGCGTAGTACGAGAGCGTGGGGAACACTGCCGCCGAGATCGCGATCGAGAACACACCGAGCGGTAGCAACATGAGCTGGAACGCGTAGGTCAACGCCGTCAGCGATCCCGGCCGCATTCCCGAGGCGAGATACGTGTCGACGAAGAACACGACCTGGACCGCGCCGAGCGCGAGTGTTCGCGGCCCGGCGAGAGCGAAGATCTCGCGCACGCCCGGATGGCTGAGGTCGAACGTCAGCTGGTACTTGGTGCGGCGGAAGGTGAGCTCGGGCACCTGGACCAGGAACATCATCGCCGCGCCCGCGACGACGCCGTATGCGAGCGCGTCGATGCCGAGGAAAGGCTCCGCGAAGATCGCGAAGAGTATCTGGACGCCGTTGTAGACCAGAGGCGCGATGGCGCCCGCCAGGAATTGCCGGTATGACTGCAGCACGCCGGTGACGAGAGCCGACAGACCCATGAAGATCGGGCTGAGCAGCATGATCCGCGTGAGCTCGACCGTGAGCTCGAGCTGGCCGGGCTGACTCGCGAAGGCAGGCGACACGATGAACGTCGGCACGAGCCACGGGGCAGCGAGCCACATCAAGGCCGAGAGGAACATGAGGCCGACGACGAGGACATTCATCACGCTCGAGGCCACGTGCCAGGCTTCGCTCTCGCGCTCCTTCGCCAGGTAGCCGGCGAACACAGGGATGAACGCCGAGGTGAGCGCCCCCGCGACGACGAGGTTGAACAGCGCGTCTGGGATGCGGAAGGCCGCCCAGAACGCGTCGAGCTGAGCCGTGTTGCCGAACGTCGCGCCGAAGACCGAAAGACGAAGCCAACCGAGGACCCGGCTGGCGATGAGCGCCGCGATCATGACGAGCGACGCCCGGGCGATGGACATCGTCACGCGCGGAGTATGGGCGAGGTACGCCCTTGCGATACGGGTCTGTACCACGCGTCGTGTATCGTTCCGGCCCTATGGCGAAGAAGAAGCGTTCCGCTCTCAAGCGCATCCGTCAAACGCAACGGCGCACCACCATCAAGACCGTCGCGCGCTCGGCCGCGCGAAGCGCGGTCAAGACCGCTCGTGCCGCTATCGAGAAGGGCGGCGAGGCAGTGCAGGGGGCCGTCGCCGAGGCGGCGAGCATGCTCGACCGCGCCGCGAAGCGCGGCGCGATCCACAAGAACGCGGCGCGCCGCAAGCGCAGCCGGGTGGCCAAGCGCGCGGCAAAGAGCACGAAGGCGAAGTCGAGCTAGACCCCGAATACGACCTATCTCCCGAAACGAGGAAAAGCGTCTCGGCCCGGATAGCGTGCGGCATCCTGCAGCTCGTTCTCGATCTCCATCAGACGGTTGTACTTCGCGTTGCGCTCGCTCCTCGATAGCGAACCCGTCTTGATCTGGCCGCTGTTGAGCGCGACCGCGAGGTCGGCGATGGTCGTGTCCTCGGTCTCACCGGACCGATGCGAGATGACCGTCGCGTAACCAGACCGGTGGGCGAGCTCGACGGCGTCGATCGTCTCCGTGAGCGTTCCGATCTGATTGAGCTTGATGAGCACCGCGTTGGCGACGCCCTCGGTCACACCGCGCCGGATGCGCTCGATGTTGGTGACGAACAGGTCGTCGCCGACGAGCTGGAGTCGGTCGCCGAGCTTCGTGGTGAGGTGCTTCCAGCCGGCCCAGTCGTCCTCCGCGAGCCCGTCCTCGACGGATACCAGTGGGTACTTCGCGCGCCATGAGGCGTAGCGCTCGGTCATGGCCGCGGCATCGACGGTGACCTTTTCACGGGCAAGCGTGTACTTGCCGTCCACGTAGAGCTCGGTCGCCGCGGGATCGAGAGCGATCGCAACCTGCTCGCCGGCGCGGTAGCCGGCCTTCTCGATCGCTTCGAGGATCAGGCGGATGGGCTCCTCGTTGTCCTTGAGACCCG
>JANMSU010000106.1:0-1515 GCA_031389835.1 Chloroflexota bacterium | reverse complement strand
CGGGTCTCGGACCCGATCGACCGTCTGAGGCCCCAAGTCGTACGGGCGTCGGGACGTGGCGACCGCTGCTCACGTTCTAGGGCGAGGTTCGCCCCTTTATCCCGCCGGAACGGCGAGCAGCTCGCGCTGGATGCGCTCGCGGATCGCCTCGCGGACCTCGACGAACGCCACGTAACGCGCATCGTCCCCGGGCACCGCGGACGGATCCGGGAACGACCAGTGCCGTTGCTCCCGCGCGTTCGCGAAGTACGGACACGCCTCGTTCGCCTCGTCGCAGACGGTGATGACGAGATCGAAGGGCTGGTCGAGGAACTCGTCCATCGTCTTCGACTGTTGGAGCGAGATGTCGATGCCCACCTCGGCCATCGCCTGGATCGAGAAGGGATGGAGACCGCGCGCGCGGGTCCCGGCGCTGAAAGCAGTGAAGCGGCCCTGGCCAAGGTCGTTGAGGAACGCCTCGGCCATCTGGGACCGCGCCGAGTTGTGCGTGCAGAGGAATAAGACGCGGAGCGGATCAGTCATCAGCATCAGGCTGTCGCGGGACGTGCGATGAGAACTCGCGCATCACGCCCGTGACCTCGTACACGGTGCGCTCGCAGATGTTCTGGATGCGGTCTCCCATGCGCTCGAGGTTGTGAGCGACCCACAGGAGCCACGTGGCGCGGTCGATGGTGGTCGGATCGTTCGCCATGTATTGCAGGAGCTCGCGGTACACGATGTCGTACAGGCGGTCGACCTCGTCGTCTTGAAATGCGACGCGCTCGGCGGTGTGCTCGTTACGGCGCAGGAACGCGTCGATGGCCTCACGCAGCATCTCACGCACCAGACGGGCCATCTCTGGGACGTCGATGAGCGGCTTGAGCAGCTGACGGTTCTCATGGAGCTGCGCGACCTTGGCGATACCCGCGGCATAGTCGCCCATGCGCTCGATCTCCGAGACGACCATGAGCACCGCGACGATGAAGCGCAGGTCGCCCGCGATCGGCTGCTGAGTTGCGATGAGGTGGATCGCGCGGTCTTCGATCTGGAAGCGCATGCGGTTGATCTGCTCGTCGCTGTCGATGACGAGCTGAGCGAGCCGGTGATCGAGCGTCTGGAGCGAAAGGACGCTGCGCTCGATAGCGACGTCGAGCAGGCTCGTCATCGCTCGGAGGTCGGCCTGGAGCTGCGCGAGCCCATCGTCGAGAGCGGCGCGAGTGTGGATCGAGCGTGTTGTCATCCGAACCGTCCGGTGATGTACGCCTCGGTACGGGGATCGCGCGGCATCGTGAACAGGTCGTCGGTCTTGCCGTACTCCACGAGGCGGCCGATGCCGTCGTCGGCAGCGAGCATGAACGCGGTCTTCTCGCTGACGCGCGAGGCCTGCTGCATGTTGTGGGTGACGATGACGATCGTGACCTCGTGGCTCAGCTCGCGCACGATCTCCTAGCTCTTGTTGGTCGCGATCGGGTCGAGGGCGGCGCGAGTGTGGATCGAGCGTATTGTCATCCGAACCGTCCGGTGATGTACGCCTCG
>JANMSU010000090.1:0-1672 GCA_031389835.1 Chloroflexota bacterium | reverse complement strand
TCCGCGTCGGGTGACTCGAGGCCGATCATCTTGTCCACAGTCTTCCGGTTGCGGATCGAGCGCGCGAATGACGCGAGCACCAGGGGATCCCGCAGCGCACGCGGATCCTGCTGCGCGAGCGGGGTCATCGCGACCTGCGCCGCGAGCTCGTTGGACGAGACCGTGATGCCTTCCTTCTTGGCGATGGCGTCGAGCACGAGGATCGACTTGGCGCGCCGCTCCGCGACCGGCTTCCACTCGGCGCGGATCTCGTCTTCGGTCTTGCGTGCCTGGAGCATGAACTGCTCGAAGGTGATGCCCTGCTCGCGCACGCGCGCCTTGAGGTCCGCGACCATGTGATCGAGCTCGTCCTGGACGAGAACCTCCGGGACTTCCACTGTCGCCGTGTCGACCGCGTGTTCGAGCATCTTGTCGGCGGCCGTGTCCCGGGCCTCGTGGAAGGCGGAGTGCACCAGCTCGTTCTTCACCTCGCGACGCAGCTGCGCGATGTCGGCGACGCCCACCGTCTTGGCGAAATCATCGTCCAGCGCCGGCAGCACCTTCTCGGCGACCTGGCTCGCGCGGATCGTGAAGGTGCCCTTCTTCCCACGCAGCTCCTCGGCCGCCGTCTCGGCAGAGAACTCGAGCTCGACGGTCTTGCTATCGGCGGCCTTCATGCCGACAAACGCGTCACCCAGCCCCGCGATCGACGTCGCGCGGCCGGCCTCGACGTGCGCGTTGCGCGCGAAAGGCGGCATCATCTTCCCATCGACCGTGACGTCGATGTCGACGGTGACGATGTCGCCAAACTTCGCCGCGCGGTCGACCGGCTGGAGCTGCGCGTGCGAATCGCGCATCGCCTCGATGGTCTTGCCGATCTCTTCGTCGCCGGGCGGCGTCGGCTCGACCTTGGCCCCGTGCGCCGCGTAGTCGCCAAGGGTCACATCGGGCCGCACGGTGACCGTCGCGGTCCAGGTCATCGGCTTCCCGGGCTCGAGCTGCGTGAGGTCGACCCGAGGATCATCCAACGGCGAGAGGTCCTCGAGCTCGACGATCTCGCGATAGGTCTGCTCCACGAGATCCTCGGCCGCCTCGGCCCAGAGGTGCTCCGCGCCGTAGGCGCGCTCGTACATCGCGCGCGGTGCCTTGCCCGGTCGGAACCCGGGGATCTTCGCCTTCTGGTTGTGGCGCTCAAAAACGCGGTCGGCCTGACGCACGAGACGCTCCGCGTCGACCTCGACCTCGAGCGAGACTTTCGATCCCGCGTCGCGGCGAACGCTGTGGCGGAACGAGCGTTCGGTGGGCGCGGAGGTGGTAGGAGCATCAGACATGGGACGGTCATAGTGTATTGCGGATGCACTTCTACGAGGTCCACGAGGGCGACGAGGATGTCGGCGCCGCCGTCCTCCTGGCCCACGAAGATCGGATGGACCCCTTCGAGTTCTTCGAGCTGGTGAAGCGGGCGCGCGCCGTCGTGCTCGACCACTACGAGGAGGACTCGCTGGCGGAGGCGATCGCCAACGAGCTCCAGCGCTCCGGCGGCTTCACGCACGTCACCGACCAGCTGCTCGTGGCGTCGGTCAACGTCGACGAGACCGTGGAGAACACGTTCCTCCTCACGGAGGAGGGCGACACGCGCACGCTCTTCTTGAAGCGCGAGGAGAACGGCGAGTCACACAACGGCGAAGACGAG
>JANMSU010000057.1:0-3647 GCA_031389835.1 Chloroflexota bacterium | reverse complement strand
TTCCCATCGGTCTGCTCCCAGATCTCGGGGCCTGTGGTGTTGTAGTGCGCTTCGGGATTCATCGGGTTGTAGTACTGATTCGGAAGGAAACCGCCGGGTGTCTCCTTCGCGAGCCGCTCGGCGACCTTGTAATAAGACTCGGGCGATTCGGGCGGCACGGCGGTGGGACAGATGACGACCTCGGCACCGAATGCGCGCAGTAGATCGCGCTTCTCCTGGCTCTGCTTGTCGGCCATCGTGCAGATGACGCGGTAGCCCTTGATCGCGGCGGCCATGGCGAGACCCACGCCGGTGTTGCCGCTCGTCGGCTCCACGATCGTCCCGCCTGGCTTCAACAGACCGCGCCGCTCCGCATCTTCGATCATGCGCAGGCCGATGCGGTCCTTGATCGATCCGCCGGGATTGAGGTGCTCCAGCTTGCCCACGAGCGTCGGCTTCAGACCTCGCCCGATACGTGAGAGTCGGACCAGCGGCGTGTTCCCGACGATCGCGAGGATGTCCGGCGCGAGATCCACTGCACGTGATGGTAGGCGCGCGGCCGACAGGCGGTACCGTAGAGCGATGCAGACGACTGATCGGGACACCCTGACCCGCGAGCTGTTCGTGCGCGTTCCGCCTGAACGGGCGTTCGCCGCGTTCGTGAATCTCGGACGCTGGTGGCCACGTGAGTACACGTGGGCGGGCGACGTTCTTCAGACGATCGGTATCGAGCCGCGGCTTGGCGGCGCGTGCTTCGAGCGCGGGCCGCACAACTTCGAGTGCGACTGGGGGCGCGTGCTGGTGTGGGAGCCGCCGGGGCGGATCGTGTTCAGCTGGCAGATCGCGTTCGACCGCACGCCGGAACCAAACCCTGAGAAGGCGAGCGAGGTAGAGGTGCGCTTTTCGGAGGAGGCACTCGGCACACGCGTCGTGCTCGAGCATCGCGCGTTCTCCCGGCACGGAGAGAAAGCCGCCGCATACCGCGCGGGCATGGATTCGCCCAGTGGATGGGCGATGATGCTGGAGCGGTTCGCGAAGTCGATCTAGCGGTTCGGCCTTAGCGCTCCGCAAGCATGTAGATACCGACGGCCAGCAGGATCAGCGGAACGAAGTACGGCTGTATCGCGTCCGGGAGCCGCAGACCGAACTGGTCGGCGATCGCCACGATCGCGAGCAGCGCGGCCGGGACGAGCAGCCCGCGGTGCTTCCGGTGCATCAGGAATACGCCGACGAGCGCGAGCGCGAGCGAGCCGAGAAAGAAAGTCGCTTCCAGGCCGGCCGGCAGCGCAAACCACGCCGGAACGAGGATCCCAAGGCCGAACCCGATCAGGATCGCGGCCGGGACGATGTAGACGTATTGCCGCGTGCCGATGTACCACGCGGCGAGGAACGCGATCCCGAGCGCGCCGAACAGGTACGCGCCGGAATTCGGGACGCCCGTCGCTTGTACGAAGGACCAGACCCCAACGGCGACGAGGACGGCGCCACCGAGGACGCCGCGCCGGACGCCCATCGGTCGCGTGGTCGCGCGCAATCTCGTCTCCCTCAGTCGCCGACGCGAGTGCGATCACGCATCGGGCACCGCGCCCGCGTCCAACCTGCGCGGAGCCTCGCCCTGTAACGACTCCGCGTACTTTAGCCCGCTGCCGGTGTTGAAAACGACGACGTTCTCGTTGTCGTGGATCCAATCGTCACGACGCAGCTTCGCCGCGGCGGCGACGGCCGCCGCGCCTTCCGGGCAGACCAGCATCCCTTCCATCGCACCGACCAGCCGCATCATGTCGCGCGTCTCGTCGTCAGTGATCGCCAGCGCGATTCCGCTGCTCTCGCGCAGCGCGCGCAGCACCAGAAAGTCGCCAAGCGCTTTTGGCACGCGGAGTCCCGCGGCGAAGGTCTCCGGATCGGGCCACGGCTGCGACTCCATCGCGCCCTCCTCGAAGGCGCGCACGATGGGCGCGCAGCCCGTCGCCTGCACCGCGACGAACCGCGGCATGTCGTCGCGCGCGATCCAGCCGATCTCGCGCAGCTCTGCGAAGCCTTTCCACATCCCGATGAGACCGACGCCCCCACCGGTCGGGTAGACGATCACGTCGGGAAGGGTCCACTCGAGCTGTTCGGCCAGCTCGAAGCCCATCGTCTTCTTTCCCTCGATGCGGTACGGCTCTTTCAGCGTCGATGCGTCGTACCAGCCGCGCTCTGCGCAGGCGCGCTTGACCACCGCGCCAGCATCAGCGATCGAGCCCGGAACGAGATACACGTCAGCGCCGTATGAGGCGGTCTCGCGCACGATCGTCTGCGGCGTCGTTTCGGGCATCACGACGACGATGCGGATGCCGGCGCGCGCGCCGTACGCGGCCCAGGCGGCGCCCGCGTTGCCCGCGGTCGGGAGCGCGATGGTGCTGACACCGAGCTCGAGCGCGCGTGTTATGCCGACCGCGGCACCGCGCGCCTTGAAGGTCCCGGTCGGGAGCAAGCCCTCGTCTTTCACGCGCAGACCGGGGATGCCGACCTCCTCCCCTATCCGCCGCGCGTCGAGGAGCGGCGTCATCGGCTCGCCGAGCGTCACGATCCGCTCCGGATGCTCCATGGGAAGTAGCTCCTGGTACCGCCAGAGGGTCGCGGGGCGTCGCGCCAGCACTTCGCGCTGCATCGAGTGGTGGACCTTCATCAGGTCGTAGCGAACCAGAAGTGGTCCGCCGTCGTTGGTGCAGGTCTGCTGGAGCGTGTCGATCTGGAAGTCTTCGCTGCATCGCGAGCATTCGAGGTGGGTGGCGAATGTCACGCGGCGCGTTCGATCTTCGCGCCAAGCGCCCGCAGGCGCGTGTCGAGATCTTCATACCCGCGGTCGATCTGCTCGACGTTGCTCATGATGCTCTGACCTTTAGCACACAGAGTGGCCGCGAGGAGCGCCATGCCCGCGCGGATGTCGGGGCTGCGCAGGTCCGTCCCGTACAGCTGGGACGGTCCGACCACGACCACGCGGTGCGGGTCGCAGAGCACGAGCCGAGCGCCCATGCTCTCGAGCGAGCCGACCCAGTACATGCGTCCCGGGAACATCCACTCCTGTATGAGGACCGTGCCCTCAGATTGGGTCGCGACGGCCGTCGCGATGCTGGTGAGGTCAGATGGGAAGCCCGGCCACACCAGCGACTGCACCTTGGGTATCGCGCCGCCGAGGTCGTGCTCGATCTCGTAGCGGTCTTTCGACTTCACGAAGAGGTCCTCGCCACGCACCTCGGTCTCCACGCCGAGCCGCCTGAAGACCATCCGTGTCATCTCGAGGTATTTCGGCACGGCGTTCTTGATCGTGATCTCGCCGTGCGTCATGGCGGCCAGCCCGATCAGCGAGCCAACCTCCATGTGGTCGCTGAGGATCGTGTGCTCGGTGCCCTTCAACCGCTCGGCGCCGTCGATCGTGATCGTGTTCGTGCCGATGCCGTTGATGCGCGCCCCCATCCGAAGGAGCGCGATGCTCAGCTGCTGCACGTGCGGCTCGCTCGCGGCATTGCGGATGACGGTGCGGCCACTTGCGAGCACAGCCGCCATGAGCGCGTTCTCCGTGGCTGTGACGGAGGGCTCGTCCAGCAGCACGTCCGCACCTTTGAGCCCGGCCGTGTGCAGTCCGTACCCTGCCTGCGCGATATCGAGCTCGGCGCCGAGGGCGCGGA
>JANMSU010000032.1:0-4025 GCA_031389835.1 Chloroflexota bacterium | reverse complement strand
TCTGGTCGGCGCGCTGTCTGGCGTGGCCGTGGCCAAGACCGTCGGCAGCGGGATAGTCGATGCGAACGTGGTGACGCAAGACCTCGTCGTCGCCGCGCTGATCTCCGCGATTGCCTGGGACCTTCTCACCTGGTACTTCGGCCTGCCGTCCTCATCGAGCCACGCGCTCATCTTCTCGATCATCGGTGCGTCCGTCGCCATCCACGGCCCCGGTGTGGTCGTCATCGCTGGACTGCAGAAGACGAGCTTCGGGATCGTGTACTCACCGGCGATCGCCTTCCTCGCCGGCTATCTGCTCATGCTGGGTCTCTACTGGGCGTTGCGGAACACGTCCTTCGGCTGGGTTCAGCGCTTCTTCGGCAAGGCCCAGATCCTGTCGAGCGCATACATGGCGTACAGCCACGGCGGCAATGATGGTCAAAAGACCATGGGCATCATCGCGCTGGCCCTCGCCGCGTACGGCGTCGTGCCCACTGGCGACGCCTTCTACATCCCCGACTGGGTGAAGGTCATCTGCGCGGTCGCGATCGGCGTGGGCACGATGACCGGTGGCTGGCGGATCATGAAGACCATGGGTACGCGCATCACCAAACTCACCCCGGTGCAAGGATTCGCGGCCGAGACCACGGCCGGCACCGTCATCGAGATCGCGACTCGCTTTGGCATCCCCATTTCGACGACGCACGCGATCTCGGGCGCTATCCTCGGCGTCGGCTCCACTCGCCGTCTGTCCGCGGTGCGCTGGGGCATCGCGGGACGCATCGTCACCGCGTGGGTGCTGACGATCCCAGGCTGCTTCCTCATCGGCTTCGTGATCGCCCTCGCGATGCGCGCCGTCGGAGTGCAGCCCTAACCCGTCCCCTACTGTCGGCCTGCGTAGGTAGACGTGCGCTCCTAGAGTGATTCCCGTGCCGCGCACCATCCGCGCACGCGTCCTTCTCGGCTCGGTGATCACGATCCTCGTCGCGCTTGCGGTCGTGGCCGCTGCCGTGCCGGGTATCGCGACGCAGCACGAGATCGACGTCCTGGGCGCTCGCTTGGCGTCGGAGGCCGCCCTCGCGGGTGACCTGTCGCGCGACCTTCTCGCGCGCACCGACGCCGAAGCGCTCGATGTTCTCGCGAAGCGCATCGCGTCCGCTGCGAGCGTGCGCGTGACGTTCGTGGCGACAGATGGGACGGTGCTCGGCGAGTCGGACGAAGACCGACGGACGATGGAGAACCACGCGGCGCGACCGGAGATCATGCCGGCCATCGCTGGAGGGCAAGGTCGCGCGGTGCGATTCTCGACGACCGTTGGCCGGGACCTGCTTTACGTCGCGGTGCCGGTGCGTAGCGCCGACCGCATCGTCGGCGTCTCGCGTGTGGCGCTCCCGCTCGTCGCCGTCGACGACCTTGCGGCGCGACTGTCGCTATCCCTCCTTTCCGCTGCGCTTGTCGCCGCTCTGGTCGCGATCGCCGTCGCGTGGCTCCTTCAGCGCGTGATTGCCCGACCGATCGAGATCCTGACGGAGCGAGCCGAAGCGCAAGATGCCTCGTTCGACATTCGCGGGCCGGTGGAGATCGAGCGGTTGGCCGCAGCGCTTCGCCGGTCATCGGCCGCCGTACGTTCGGAGCATGCCGTAGCCGAGGCGGAACGTGACCGGCTCGCCACGCTCATCGACAAGCTCGGTGACGCGATCCTCATCGCGGACGCGGACGGACGCGTGTTGCTCGCCAACGCGGCGGCGCGCGCGACTGCCGGTCAGGATGTGATCGGCCGGCACCTCCCCGAGGTGATCCCTCACCACGAGACGCTGGCCGCGATCGCCACCGCTCGTCAGGGCCGCGAGGCGACCACCACGATCGAGCGCACTGATCCGCGCCGCTTCATGCGTGCCCTCGCGCGACCCCTCGAGGGCGGTCAGATCCTGCTGGTCGTTCAGGACCTCACGACGCTTCGCCGCCTCGAGACCGTCCGCTCGGATTTCATCGCGAACGTCTCGCACGAGCTTCGTCGGCCCATCACGTCGCTGAAAGCGATGGCTGAAGCGCTGGAGGAAGGCGCGCTCGACGATACGGCCGTCGCCCGCGATTTCGTGCACCGCATGCACCAAGAGATCGACGGTCTCGCGCAGCTCACGAACGAGCTCCTGACGCTCACGCGGATCGAGTCGGGGGCAGAGACGCTCACGCTCGCGCCGCAGGCGCCCGCGGATCTCCTCACTGACTGCGCGCGGCGGATGGGTCCTCTCGCGGCGCGTGCCGATGTGGCGCTGCTCGTCGAACCCGGCGAGGCACCGCGTGTGCGCGCCGACGGCGAACGGGTCGCGCAGGTCCTTGCGAATCTCGTGCACAACGCGGTGAAGTTCACGCCGGCCGGTGGCTCTGTGCGACTATCGGCCGCGCCCGAGGACGGGCGCGTCGCGTTCAGCGTGACGGACACCGGCGTGGGCATCGAGCGTGCGGATCTGGAGCGGGTCTTCGAGCGCTTCTACAAAGCGGATAGGTCGCGGTCGGGCGGCGGCACCGGACTCGGTCTCGCGATCGCGAAGCACATCGTCCAGGCCCATGGCGGGCGCATCGAGGCCCGAAGCGACGGGCCCGGCCGCGGAGCGACGTTCCGATTCACCTTGCCGCTCGCGAAGTAAGGCCGAGCCTCAACCGTACAGAGCGTGCTCCGCGTGACCTCCGCCTGCGGCTCCGGCTTTCTGGAGCGGCATTCGCCGCTCCATCAGTAGGGCCGGAAAGCGACGAGGGGTCCGTCGTTCTCCGGGACGATGCCGGTGACGACGACGTCGCGGTCCACTCGCAGTGCGTCACCGCGGCGATCGATACCGATGGAGTCGTTCTTGAAGACCACGACCCCGACACGCACCCACGGGTGCAGGATGCTCAGCTTCGTAACCGTGATCACACTGCGAGCGTCGCGCGTCGCTGTCATCGCAGCGTGAACACGCGGTGAACGTTCGAGGCGGATGCTAGGCTCGGCCACAGGTGGCACGTCTCGTTCTGGTCGACGACGACGCGAATCTGCGTCACACCCTCGGCTACGCGCTTCGGCAGGAAGGCTTCGAAGTGTTCGCGGCCGAGGACGGCGAACGCGGGCTCGAGGCCTTTCGTCAGAACCGGCCCGACATCGTCCTGCTCGATGTGATGTTGCCGAACCTCGACGGCTTCGAGGTCTGCCGGCGCATCCGGCGCGAGAGCGACGTGCCGATCCTGATGCTGACCGCGCGCGACACCGAGCTCGACAAGGTCGTTGGTCTTGAGCTCGGCGCGGACGACTATCTCGCGAAGCCCTTCTCCACCCGCGAGCTCGTGGCGCGAGTGCGCGCGCTGCTGCGCCGGACCCGGCAGACGGTGGCGCCCGTCGGCGAGCGCCTCGAGAGCGCGGGCCTTCTGCTGGACGCCGGCCGTCACCGGGTCACGCTCGAGGGACGCGAGATCGCGCTCAAACCGAAGGAGTTCGATCTCCTCTCTTTCTTCATGGGTCACCCCGGACAGGTCTTCGGCCGCGAGCAGCTTCTCGCGAGCGTCTGGGGCTACGACTTCGCGGGTGACTCGCGAACCGTCGACACGCACGTGAAGACCCTGCGGGAGAAGCTCGGCGACGACGCCGAACACCCGCGCTGGATCGACACCGTCAGAGGCGTGGGGTATCGATTCCGGGAGCCGGCGCCCGTTTAGCCGGTCGATACCGCTAGGGACGGTCGTTCACCGAGCGTTCACACAGCCCTCACCCTCCGCCCACGCCGCAACACGAGCCTGTCACTGCGCCCCGCGACGCTTGGACTGGACCAAGTGGGAAGTTGAGGAGAGAAATGAAGAAGCCCCTGATCGCGTCCATCCTTGCGTTCTCGACCCTGCTCGCCGCGTGCGGCGGCGCGGCCCCGGCGGCTACCAACGCCCCCAGCGGCGGCGCGACCGCGGCGGCCAACCCATGCGCAGTCCCCGTGAAGGCCAAGTGCCCCGATGAGGCATCCGAGCTCGTTGGCGCCGGAGCGACGTTCCCGGCACCGATCTACACGAAGTGGGTCTCGGAATAC
>JANMSU010000017.1:0-4525 GCA_031389835.1 Chloroflexota bacterium | reverse complement strand
CGCGCCGATGACGTCGCGGCAGATGCGCACGCACTGAGTGCAGTTGATGCATTTGTTGAGGTCGCGAAGGATGAAGTCGTGCGAGAAGTCGTATTCGTAGTCGTGGTAGTCGATCGGCTCCGCGCGGTGGAAGCGGTTCTCGGTCAGGCCGTGCTCGACCGACAGCCGCTGCAGGTGGCAGCGACCCACGTCGGGGCACACGCACTGAAGGCAGCGCGCGGCCTCCTTCTCCGCCAACTCCTTCGAGTAGCCGCTCTCGATGACCTCGAACGACTGCTCACGCTGCGCGAACGGCAGCATCGGCATGCGGACCTGCGGCTCCTCGGGCTTGTACGGCACGATGTCGATGAGCTCGGGGACCTTTTCCTCTTCGGCGATCTCCGCGGCGACGACGGACATGTCGTCGCCCGCGAGATAGCGGTCGATCGCCTTCGCGGCGAGCTTGCCCTGAGCGACGCACTCGATCACCGTTCGTGTGCCCATCTGCGCGTCGCCGCCCGCGAAAACGCCGGGCCGGTCCGTCATGAGCGCGCCATTGGTAATGAGCGTTTCGCGCTTGCTCCTGCGCACCCCGGTGTCGCGGTCGACCCAGTCGAGCACGGGGACTTGCCCGATGGCCGGGATCACCGTGTCGCAGTCGATCGTGAAATTCGAGCCCTCGACCGGCATCGGCCGGCGTCGTCCCGACGCGTCGGGCTCGCCGAGCGCCATCCGCTGGAACTCGATGCCACCGACGCGCCCGTTCTTCTCGATGATCTTCACCGGCGCGGCGTAGAACTCGAGCTTGATCCCCTCGTGCTCGGCGTCGTCCACCTCGCTGTAGTGCGCGCCCATCTCTTTGCGCGAGCGGCGGTACACGACCGTCACCTCGGCGCCGAGCCGCCGCGAGGTGCGCGCGCAGTCGAACGTGGTGAACCCGCCGCCGATGACCACGACGCGGTTGCCCTTTCCCACCGGCACCGGATCGCCTTCGGCATTCTGGCGGAGGTACCTGATCGCCTCGATCACGCCCGGCAGGTCCTCGCCGGGGATGCGGAGCTCGTTGCTGCTCCACGCGCCGATGCCGAGGAACACTGCGTCGTAACCCTGCGCGAGCAGCTGGTCCACAGTGAAGTCGCGGCCCAGCTTCATGCCGCCCTTGAACTCCGCGTTGTCCAACTGCCAGACGCTATTGAGCTCCTTGTCGAGCTTCACCTTTGGCAGCCGATACTCCGGGATGCCGTAGCGGAGCATGCCGCCCTGTTTCGCCTGCATGTCGAACACCGTGACCGCGTGACCCCTCAGGGCGGAGTAGTAGGCGCAGGTCATTCCGGCCGGCCCGGCGCCGATCACGGCCACGCGCTTGCCTGTCGCCGTCATCTGCGGGAAAGGCGTGGGCGCCTTCTCCATCTCCATGCTCAGCTCGCCCGTGTAGCCATGGCACTGGCAGATCGCGATCTCCTCTTCGACCAGACCGCGTCGGCACACTTCCTGGCAGGGCTTGGGGCACACGAGACCGAGCGCGTATGGGAAGGGCAACACTTCCTTCACGAGACGCGCCGCCTCGATGTGCTGCCCCTTCGCCATCAGCTCGAGGTAACCAGGGATATCAATGTGGGTCGGGCAGCTGATCTGGCACGGCGGCATGCAGTAGGCGTTGTGGTCGCTGAGGATGTACTCGAGGTTCTGCTTGCGCAGCTTGAACAGCGCGTCCGAGCTCGACACGACCTTCATGCCGGGTTCGACCGCGATATGGCATGACGGCAGCGGCCGGTCCTGGCCCTCGATGTCCACCAGGCACATGCGGCACGCCGCGGCCGGCGCGAGCTTCTCGTCGTCGCAGAGCGTCGGCACGTTGAAGCCGGCGCGCTGAGCGGCCCGAAGGATGGCCTCGCCGGGGACCGCGGTGACCTCCTGGCCGTCGATGGTGATCGTGCACGTCGGCATGCCCGACGGGATCTCGCCGGTGTGCGAGACCGTCGGCAGCTGGGACTCCGCGGGCTGGATGTAGCGCTCGAGGAGGCTCATGCGGTGAGGATCATCCTATCGGCGGCGGCGCCGAGCGGTTCGGGTTCGTACTCGGGTCGGTGCCACACGAGATCCCCGTCGCGATCCCAGATCGCGAGTGGGTAGCCGCGCCGCTCGGTGTACTCGATGCCACCGAGCTCGCGGCCGACATGCACGTCGCCGTCCAGCACGAGCTCGCGCCCGTCAATGCGCACGAAGCGCCTCTCCGTTTCAGAGTCCTTGCGCGTCTCGACGACCAGGGAGCCGGTGACGCGTATGAGGGTCGTCTCCCGCCGGAGCAGCGCATGCGCTCGCTCGACCGCCGCGATGAGCGTGAACGTCGTTAGCGCGCCGATGACGAGCCCGACGGCGAAGATGCGCCAGTCGCCACGCGACAGGAGCGCGAGGTAGAACATCACCACCCCACCGAGCACCCAGGACTTCCACTCGTTGCGCTCGATCTTGAGCGAGAGGTACTGGGCGAGCGCCTGTCGCTGCCCGGCACTGAGGAGCGTCGCGGTCCGCGTGCGCGGTCGCGCGCTGACGCACGGCTCCCAGCGCGCGAGATGGCGCCAGCCCCCGTCAGGTCCCTTCTCGATCAAGCCGCTGCATGCCTGACACGACTCGCTCACGGCTGAGCCATCGTCTCGTACCGGCGCGCGCGGAGCGTCGTACACGTGCCCGTCGGACACTTGAGCTCACTGATGTGCGCGCGGTAGTCGTCCGCGAATTCGCGCATCGTGGTACGGAGGATGGACGGCGCGGTGATCCCGAAGCCGCAAAGAGAGAACTGCGTCATGTGATCGCCCAGCTCCGTGAGCCAGGGCAGATCCGAGTCGCGGCCGAGGGATGACGCAACGCCCTCGAGGATCCCCTGCACTCGTTTCGTGCCGACGCGGCACGGAACGCAGATGGCGCAGCTCTCCTTCGCGAGATAGGCGAACAGCCGTCCTGCTTCGCGGACCATACAGACGTCGGTCCCGATCGCGCGCACCTGACCGGAGCCCATGTGCGTGCCGACCGCCTTCAGCTCGTCGTAGTCGAGCTTCGTGTTCAGGCGCCGGGCCGAAAGGATGCCGCCGGTGGGTCCACCGACGTGGATCCCCTTCAGCGCCGTTGAATGACCTCTCATGCCGCCGGCACCCTCGAGCACATCTCCGAGACTGGCGCCCAGCGGCACCTCATAGACACCCGGCGACTGCACGATGCCCGTCACGGATACCAGCTTGGTGTCTGCGGTCGCGCCCTCGAGTACCAGCGGCAGCCAGGCCAGCGTTTCCGCGCTCGAGACGAGCGTCGGACGCATGAGATAGCCCTGTGACGCCGGATACGGCGGCCGCTGTCGCGCCATCGCGCGCTTGGACTCGAGCACGTTCAGCAGCGCGCTTTCTTCCCCACCCATGAAGCCGCCCGGCCCGAGCGCGATCTCGATGTCCTCGCGGCCCGCGAGCGCGCGCTCGGCCGCGCTGCGCGCGCCGGTCGCCTCCGGATGCAGGTAAAGGAACGCGCGTCTCGCGTCTGTGATCGACATCGCGATCTCTAGACCACGGATGACAAGCTCGGCGTTGCCCTCGAGCAGCGTGCGCGCGAGCGGACTGTCTGGATCGGCGTCATACGCGTTCGCGACGACGTAGGCCTCGCGTCCCACGGCGTTGGCGCGCACGGCGCGGAGCTTGTCTGCGAGCGCGAAGCCCGCACCGCCCCGACCGCGAAGTCCGGATGTGGCGATGCGCGCTATCGCAGCATCGACGTCGAGGCCGCGGTCGGGCGCCGGAACCTGGATCGCATCGAGAAGACGCACGGAAGTGCTAGCGGGCATACGCGGGCTCGACGACGTGATGCACCTCGTCCTCGTGCAGCTCGTCGTGCGCGGGCGGCGGCGACTGCGGCGGCCAATCGCCAGCGATCGCGAGATTACCGGTGAAGCGGCGTCCGCCGCGTGGTACCGCGGTGCCCTGGCCCTCGGGCGCGCCGCGGAAGTTCGAGAGGAGCGAAGCCACGGTGTACACGTCGGTCATCGTCTTCCCGAACTCGATCGCGACGAGCTCCGCGGCGGTCCACGGCAGGTAGCCGTACGCCTCGTGGATCCCGTAGAGAACGCGTGTCATGCGGTCCGCGCCCTCTTTCTCACTCGTGAGGAGACCGCGCACCTTCTTAAGATCGAGCTTGGTCTCGTCCTCCGCGGGGATCGTCGTCACGGCGGTCGACATCGGCCGCCGGTCGCCGTACGGTGCGGCCGCGACCATGCGTATGCGGTAGTAGTTCGCGCGCGGCGCGAGAAGCGGGCGGCGCCGGAATGCGTTGCGGAACGTGTACGAGATCGAGATCGCGCGCGGCGGGCACGCCTTCTCGCACATCAAGCAGCTCTCGCACTTGAAAATGCTCGTCTCGGGCTCGAGCAGCAGCGCGATGAGCCCTCGACTGCGCTCAGGAAGAACGCGCTTCTCATACGGGTACTTCCGCGTGACCGGACGGGGACGCACGAAATGCTCGAGAGTCCGCAGCATCCCGGTGATGATCCCGAACATGCTTAAGCCAC
>JANMSU010000010.1:0-1514 GCA_031389835.1 Chloroflexota bacterium | reverse complement strand
CTCGCCGAGCTCGGACCTCGCGTACCTCGCGGGGTACCGCATGCATGCCAGTGAGCGCCTCACCTGTCTCGTCATCGGCGCCGATGGCGACTCCACGCTCGTCGTCCCGGAGCTGGAGTCACCGCGGGCGAAGGCGGCGGCACCCGATCTCACGCAGCGCACCTGGGCAGAGACTGAAGATCCCTACGCGCTGGTGGCCGCGCTTGTGTCCGCGAAGGGCGACGTCGCGGTCGCGGATCAGATGTGGTCGCTGTTCGTTCTGCGCCTGCAGACCGCGCTTCGCGGTCGCGGCTTCCAGCTCGCATCCGTGATCACGCGTGGCCTGCGCATGCGAAAGGACGCCTACGAACGCGAAGCCCTGCGCGCGGTCTCGGCCGCGGCCGATCGCGCGTTCCCGCGCCTCCTCGAGCGCGAGTTCGCCGGGCGCACCGAACGCGACGTCGGCGCCGAGCTCGCCGATCTCCTGCGCGACGAGGGTCATGACGAGGTCACGTTCACGATCGTCGCCTCGGGACCGAACGGTGCCTCGCCGCATCACGAGACGGGCGATCGCCGTATCGGGCGTGGTGACACGGTCGTGCTCGACTTCGGCGGTACGCGCGAGTGGTACTGCTCCGACATCACGCGCAGCGTCCACGTCGGCGAGGAGATCGACGACGAGGTGCGTCGAGTCCACGACGTCGTGTGGCGTTCGCAGGAGGCGGGGTATTCGGCCGCGCGCATCGGCGCGACCGCAGCATCGGTCGACGCGGCATCGCGGCGCGTGATCGACGAAGCCGGATACGGCGAGCGGTTCATCCACCGCACCGGGCACGGCATCGGACTCGACGGACACGAGCATCCGTACCTCGTGCGCGGTAACGACGAGCCACTGGGTCCCGGTATGGCTTTCTCGATCGAGCCGGGCATCTACATCCCGGGTCGGTTCGGCGTGCGCATCGAAGACATCGCGATCCTCGGCGACGACGGCCGCGCCGAACCGCTGAACCGAGCGGATCACGCGCTCGCGATCGTCCGCTAGCCCGCTGCGCTTCTGGCTCGCGGTGATCGCGGCGGCGGTCGCGGACGTCTTCGTGTTCACGCAGACCGTGCTGTGGGTAGGCAGCGGCGCATTCCTCGCGATGACATACCTCTTGTTCGCGTCGTTCGGCGCGGGCTGGTTCGCGGCGCGCCGCTCCGCGCTCGCCGGGGGGCTCTCGGTCCTCCTGGGCGCCGAGGCGGCCGCGGTCTTCCAGTTCGTGACGGCGACGCCGCGGGAGCTGGCCGGCGCGAGCGCGCTCGACCTCCTCGGCTGGGCGGCGCGTCTCGCGCTCTGGGCGTTGCCGTACGCGATCGGCGGCGCGTTCGCTGGGGCGGTCGGCGGCTGGCTCCGTGGCCGCGCGCTCCGGCGCGCCTGATGCGCACCCGGCTCGTCGCGTCTGTGATCGCCACGTCCATCGGCCTCGCGTTCTGGTGGGCGCTGACCGAGCCGCTGCCGGTACCGCCCGTCATCCTGCTCGGCGTGCCCGCGGCGA
>JANMSU010000006.1:0-2609 GCA_031389835.1 Chloroflexota bacterium | reverse complement strand
GCTAACGGTGATGGTCTTGCCCGCCTCGGTCAGCTCGCAGTTGCCGCCGGTCTCCGCGGCGAGGTCGACGATCACCGAGCCCGGCTTCATCGTCGGGACCATCTCCTTGGTGATCAGCACCGGCGCCTTGCGGCCCGGGATCGCGGCGGTGGTGATGATGATGTCGTTCTCGCGCGCCGCTTTCGCGAGCAGCTCGACCTCTTTGCGGTGCGCGTCCTCCGACAGCTCCTTCGCGTAGCCGCCCGCGCCCGCGCCGCTCTCGCCGAGGTCGATCTCGAGGAACTTCGCGCCCAGGCTCTGGACCTGTTCCTTCACGACCGGTCGCGTGTCGAACGCCTCGACGACGGCGCCGAGCCGGCGCGCGGTCGCGATCGCCTGTAAGCCGGCCACGCCCGCGCCGATGATCAGCGCCTTGGCCGGCGCGATCGTGCCCGCTGCGGTCGTGAGCATCGGGAAGAACTTGGGGAGCGCCGCCGCGGCCAGGAGGACGGCCTTGTAGCCGGCGACCGTCGCCTGCGACGAGAGCGCGTCCATGGGCTGCGCGCGCGTGATGCGCGGGATCGCATCCATGCTGAGCGCGGTCACCTTCCGCTCCGCGAGCGTGCGGGCGAGATCGGTGTTGACCAGAGGCTGCAGGAACGCGACGAGCACCGTTCCCTCACGAAGCTTGCCGATCTCCGCGTCACTCGGCCGCCCCACCTTTGCGACAAGCTCGGCGTCGAACGCGTTGTCGACCAACTGCGCGCCGGCCTTCTCGTACGCGTCGTCCGGGAAGGCGGACGCCAGGCCCGCGCCACGCTCGACGAGGACCGTGTTCCCGGCCTTTGCCAGCCGCCCGACCGTCTCCGGCACGAGCCCCACCCGGGTCTCGCCGGGCATGGTCTCCTTCGGAACGCCGATCTTCATAGGACGGCGAAAACGCTAGCAGGTGCGCCGGTGCGCTGCGCGGGTTAGCGTGCGTCGCGGGATGGAAGGTATCTGGGCGGTGCTGCGGGAGAGGCTCGACTACGCGTCGTTCGTGCCCCGGCTTGTCC
Source organism: Chloroflexota bacterium (assembly GCA_031389835.1). Lineage (GTDB taxonomy): Bacteria > Chloroflexota > Limnocylindria > P2-11E > P2-11E > CF-39. The sequence continues at coordinate 1,575 of JANMSU010000006.1, read as the reverse complement.
CGGACATCGAGCGCGCGGAGCTCCGCCGGCGCGATGGCAGCACGTACTACGTGTTGAAGAATCCCCGTGGCGGGCGCGGCGCCGGACTCTACGCACGACTCGAGCCGGAAGATCTGCGCCTCGTCGATCTCATGGATGGCCGGCGCAGCGTCCAGGACATCCTGGTCGCGCATCTCGATCGCCACGGCTCATTCGCGCTCGACCGGCTCGCTCGCGTCACGGCGGTGCTCGGCGCGAACGGTTTCTTCGGCGAGGAGCGGCCGGCGATCTACGAGAAGCTCGTGGCTCGGCGCGCGATGCGCGATCCGCTGACCCGGCTCTCGACGCTTCTCCGCAAGCTGATCATGTGGGACATCGCGCGGTGGAACAACGCCGAGCGAGTCGTTGACGTCGTTTATCGACTCGGCGGTCGCCTCGCGTTCACGCGCATCGGCGGGACGTTGCTGGTGCTCCTCGCGCTCGCAGGCATCGTCATCTGGATCGGCGAGCTAGGCGCGGGACGTCACGGGCTTGCGAAGGTGCAGGACAGCTACGTCCTCGGCATCCTCGCGTTGACCCTGTTGCAGGTCGTTTCCATCTCCGTGCACGAGGCCGGGCATGCGCTCGCGATCCGGCATTACGGACGCCGGGTCCGGCATCTGGGCCTGATGATCTATTACCTTTTTCCGTGCGCCTACGTGGACGCGTCAGACATGGCGATGGCCAGTCGCCAGCAGCGGATCGTCGTGTCCCTGGCGGGTCCGATCGGTGGCGCGGTCGTCGGGGCGATTTGTGCGATCGTCGCCATGCTCGACAGCGGCATTGTCGGCGCCGTCGCGTTCCAGGGCGCCAGCCTCTTCACCTTTCAGCTGGTGATGAATCTTCTTCCGATCCTCGAGCTCGATGGCTATCACGTGTTGGTGGACCTGCTCGACGCCCCATTTCTGCGCCAGCGTTCGATGGCGTTCGCGCGGACCGCGATCCTGCGCAAGCTGCGGCGCCGAGAGCGATGGAAGCGCGGCGAGATCGGCCTGGCATCGTTCGGCGCACTCGCGATCGTGACCTCGCTGCTGGTTCTCGTGTTCTCGCTCACGCTCTGGCAGACGCGTGTCGCCACGGCGGCGACGGAGCTGTTCACGCGTGGCCCTATCGGCGTCCTCGCGCTGGGAGCGCTCGTCCTCGTCTTCGTCGGCCCGCTGCTCGTCGCGCTGGCCGCGCGGGTCGTCGGTGGTGTCCGCACCTTCGCGCGCCTCCGAACCGCGCGCGCGCGCCAAGCCCGGCTCGGGACCGTCCATGAACGCGCCGCCGTCCTGGCTCGCGTGCGCTTCTTCGCGGGTCTGCCCGGCCCGGCGCTCCTCGCCATCGCCTCGCACCTGCAAGAGCAGCCGGTAGAGGCCGGCGCGACCGTTGTTACGGCCGACGAGGTTGGCGACCGCTTCTATCTCGTCCGGGCGGGGCGCCTGGAGGTCCTCTCCCGAGACGGTCGTGAGCTGGGAACGATCCTCGCGGGCGAAGGCTTCGGCGAGATGGCGCTTCTGGACCGCAAGCCGCGCGGCGCGACGGTCCGAGCGCTCGTGCCGTGTGAGCTGTGGTCGC
>JANMSU010000401.1:0-13081 GCA_031389835.1 Chloroflexota bacterium | reverse complement strand
GCCCGTCTTCTCGGCGTGCGCCTTCATGTATTCGAATTCGGCGTCGTCGAGCTTGCCCGGCTTCTGCAGGAACTTGTCGCGCACCGCGATCTTTCCGTAGTCGTGAAGCAGCGCAGCGGCGCGGAGCTTCTCCAGATCCTTCCCTTTGAGGCCCATCGCGCGTCCGATGACGTCCGCGTAGCGCGTGACACGGTGGCTGTGCCCGGCGGTCTGCTGGTCGCGCGCGTCGACGGTCATCGCCAGCGTCTCGATGAGGGTCTGCCACAGCTGCTTCTGCTCCGCCACGAGCTGTGCGTTCTCGACCGCGACGGCCGCGGAGGCGGCGAGGGACGCGAGAGTTTCCTCGTCGGCATTCGTGAAAGCTCCGCCGCCGTGCTTGTTGACGGCCTGGAACACCCCGATCACTCGGCCCTCCTGACCGGTCATGGGATAGGTCAGGAGGCTTTTCGTCTGGTAGCCGGTCTGCTGATCGGGCTCAGGGTTGAAGCGCGGGTCCGCGTACGCGTCAGAGATGTTGATCGCCTCACCGGTACCCGCGACCGTGCCGGCGATCCCGGTCCCGAGTGGAATGCGTATCTCGCCCGCCCCGAGCGCGACGCGCGACCAGAGCTCGCCGCGGTCGGCGTCGACGATGAAGATCGTCGCCCGATCCGCCGCCAGCAGCTCGCGCGTGGCCTCGGCCATGAGGTGCAGCAACGACGTGAGGTCCGTCACCGACATGAGGCGGCGCGTCACGTCGAGGATCACCTCGAGCTTGTGGCCTGCCGTCCGTCGCTCACGGCTGCGCCGGTCCGCCGTCCGGCGATCTGCGGGGCGACCGCTCATTCCGCCGACGTGATCCGCTCGGCGACGGGAGCGATCGTCTCAGCGATCTGCTCGAGCAGCATCTGATCGCGACGCTCGAACGTGCCGTTCCGCTTGTTGAGGACCTGGATGATCGCGACGGGCTTGCCCTGGCTCCCCCACACCGGAACCACGAGCACGTTCAGGGTCCGGAACCCGGTGCGCATGTCGACCTTGCGGTCGAAGCGCGAGTCGGCGTACGCGTCCGGGACGTTGATCGTCTCGCCGCTGAGCGCCGACTGTCCCGCGAGGCCCTGGCCCAGCGGCATGCGGATCTCGGTCGTCGTCCGCTGCGCCACGCGAGCCCAGATCTCCTTCTTTTGCTGGTCGACGATGTAGAAGGTGCAGCGCTCTGCGTCGACCGCCTGAGAGCAGAGCTCCACGAGGCCGCGCAGATACGCCTCGCGGTCACGCTGCACGGACAGGTGCCCGAGCTTCACCAGGATGAGGGCGACCTTGTCGTCAAGCACGTCGATCAATGTGATCCTGCCACGAGAGCGGCGCTCATGGAGATCTTCATCGCTGGCGCGGCGTTCGGGTTCGCGAGCGCGCCGATCCGATCGATCTGATAACAGGCCACGGGCTCCGCGCGTCCCTTCACGTGGATCGCCCCGAGATCGACGTAGTCGACGTCATTCCCGAGCTCGCTCAGCGTCTCGGCACTGCACGCGACCTGATCGCGGCGCGCGATGTCCGCAGAGGTAAGGCGCGACGCGACGTTGGCGGTGTCGCCGATGACCGTGTATTCCATGCGGCCCATCGCGCCGAGGAAGCCGGCGACGACGTGCCCGGTGTTGATCCCGAAACCAAAGGAGACGTCCGGACCGCCCTTCGCGCGCTCGGCCTGGATCCACTTCTGCATCTCCAACGCGCACTCGACCGCCTTCCGCGCCTCGTCCGCCACCTCGATCGGCGCGCCCCAGATCACCATGATGTTGTCACCGTTGTACTTGTTCACCGTGCCTTCGTAGCGGTTCACGATGTTCACCATACCGTCGAAGTAGCGGTTGAGGTGGCCGAGGAGGATCGCCGGGGTCATCCCTTCCGAGATCGTCGTGAATCCGCGGATGTCGCCGAAGAGCACCGTCACCCGCCGGTCCTCGCCGCCCAGCGCGAGCTGGCCGGTCTCCTCGCGGTCCATGATCGTGCGCGCCACCGCTGGCGTGACGAACCGCCCGAAAGTGCTCTGAGTGCGCGACACCGCGCGCTGCTCCTCGAAGAGCAAATAGCCGAGCGCGATCACCCACCAGAACGCCGACGGTATGACATAACCCATCGACGGCACCTCGACCGGACCGTTCCCGATCACGCCCTGAGTCTGGGTCGCAAACAGGATGTACGCCCCCCCGATGTACACGACGAAGACGCCCAGCGCGCCCAGAAAGCCCCACAACCGCCAGCGCACGACGAGCAGCATGCCGACCAGGGTCACGATCAGGAGCTGAGCGAGCGTGGTGAAGAAGCCCTGCTTCAGCACCGGGTAGCGGTTGGTGAAGATCGACTGCGCCGTGTTGGCCCAGATCTCCACGCCGAACATCTTGCGGCCAACGCTGTTCGGGACGGGGTAATCGTCTGGCACGGCGGAGACCGAATGGAAGCCGACGAACACCGTCCGGCCCACGATCAGCTCACGCGGCACGGCGCCGGCGATCACATCCTTCATCGAGACCACGCAAAACTCTCCGGGGATCTTGCAGAAGCCGAGCTCCTGCTGTTTGGTGGTGGAGGTGGCCGGAGCGGATGCGTAGTACACCGCCATGCCGCCGGCCTGATCGAGCGGCATCACACGTTCGCCGAGCGGCGCGGGAACGAGCAGCCGATCCCCGACGACCTGTGCCTTCGTGAGATCGGCGCGGACCTGGCGCGCGGCGGCGAGCAGCGGCAGCGCGTAGTACGTCGTTCCATCCGGGCCTTCGATGCGCATCTGCGCGTCACGGACACGTCCGTCCGGATCCGCGTTCACGTTCACCGAGCCAAGACCGGCAGCCGCCGCGCTCAGCTGCGCGATCGGCAGCTGCAGCACCGCGAACTTCCTGGAGTGATCGGTGAGGACGGCGTCCCCTGCCCCCTGCATCGCGAGGATCACGTTGCCGGCATCCTTGATCGCCGCCGCGAGCAGCGCGTCGTCCTCAGGACTCGGCGAGCGGTCGTAAAAGCTGATGTCCATCGCGATGACGGTGGGACTTTGCGCCTTCAACGCCTGGATGAGGTCGGCGTACGCGCGTCGCGGCAGCGGATAGACGTCGTATTTACTGATGGTCAGGTCATCGACCGCGACGATCGTGATCTGGTTCTTGACCTGTGCGGGCGAGATCTGGATGGCCCGGTCGTAGATGGCCGTCTGGAGCGTGGTGTCCAGCGCCTGGGTCAGGAGCGCGAACGCGCCAAAGAGAACGGCGAGCGCCGCGAGCCCGACGATGACGGCGCGCTGCCGCCTCTGGCGCTTCGAAAACACCCTTGCCTGCCCTTCTCCTGCCCGCCGCGGCGACCCGCGCTCAGATTATGGGCTTGCCCGCGCGTGCGAGCACTGTCCGTAGGACCGTTATCGAGCGCGCATAGTCCGTCAGCGACAGGCGCTCCATCGGCGTGTGGTCGTAGCGGGAGTCGCCCGGACCGTAGGCGACCATCGGGCAGCCCCAGGCCGGCGCGAGGATGTTCATGTCGCTTGTGCCGCTCTTCACCTTGAACGTCACTTTGCCACCCGCGTCGGCGATCGCGCCGACGAACGCGCGCGCGAGCGGGGTGGTGCGCGGCGTTCGCGCCGGCTCCTCCGCTCCGATCCGCTCGACGGCGATCTTCGCCTCGCCGACGTGCTCGCCGGCGACCCGGCGAAGCTCCGCTTCGAGCTCCCCCGTCGTGATCCCGGGCGGGATGCGGTAGCCGACGCGCAGCTCGGCGCGCTCGACGAGCCCGTCGCTCGTGCCGCCGCTGATGCCCTCGAGACGGCAGTCGAGCCTCGCGAACCCGTCAGCCTCACGTGTGCGCTGGTCAGCCGCGGCACGGATCGTCGACCAGAGCGAAAGCGCCTCTTCGGTGCACGTCATTCCCGGCGCGGCGCCATGGCGCGCGGAACGCGACAACCCGACCCGCAGCGCGAGACGTCCCTTGTACGCGACGGTGACCGCGTCCCAGCCCGACGGCTCACCGATCACACACCAGTCGGGAGCGGCCAGCGTGGCACGGTGGCGCGCGCCAGCGCTGGTCGGCGACTCCTCCTCGACCGCGCCGACGACCGTGACGCGCACACCCGCGACGGGTGTCGTCGCCGCTGCCACGAACGCGGCGAGCGGTCCCTTCGCGTCGACCGCGCCGCGGCCGATGAGCTCGCCGTCCTCGACGCGCACGGGGATGTCGCCGGGCACGGTGTCGATGTGGCCGAGCATCACGACGTGCGTCGGGCCCTCGCCGATCTCGCCCACCGCGTTGCCGGCGTCGTCGACCGATGCGCGGAAGCCGCGCTCGGACATACGCGCGACGAGCCACTCCACGGCTTCGCCCTCGCGCCGGCTCGTGCTCGGGATCGCGACGAGCCCGCGGACCAGCTCGATGTCGGGATCTATGCGAGCACCTTCGCGGTCGCGGCAAGGACGCGAGCGATCTGTGCCGCGCTGATGACCAGCGGCGGCAGAAAACGCACGACGGTCGGACCCGCCCCGAGCGCAAGGACGCCTTCGTCCTGCAGCGCTTTGAGGGTCGGTCCGGCGTTCTCCTTCAACTCGATGCCCGCGAGGAGGCCGAGGCCGCGGACCTCACGCACCTTGTCGCTCTGTAGGGCGCGCAGTCCTTCGATCAGCTGGGCGCCCCGCTCGCGCGCGGAGGTCGCGAGGTCCAGACGTCGCATCTCGCCGATGGCCGCGATCGCCGCGGCGCACGCGAGCGGATTGCCGCCGAACGTCGACGAGTGCGAGCGTTTTGGCAGATCCCCCACAGCGCGTGAGAAGGCGATCGCGCCCATCGGCAGGCCGCCGGCGATCGACTTCGCGACGCAGAGGATGTCCGGGACGACCTCGTACTGCTCGAGCGCGAACATCGTGCCGGTCCGGCAGAAGCCTGTCTGGATCTCGTCGATGACGAGAAGCGCTCCTCTGTCCCGGCAAAGTCGCGCCGCCTCCTGGATGAAGTCCCGCGTCGCGGGCCGGACGCCACCCTCACCCTGTACGAGCTCGACGATGAACGCGGCGGTGTCGGCGGTGATGGCCGCGTCGAGCGTCTCGGGCTTGTTGAACGGTACGTGCGAGAAGCCGGGCACGAGCGGACCGAAGACGTCGCGGTACTCCGGCGCCCATGTCGCGGAGAGCGCACCCATCGTCTTGCCGTGGAAGCCGCGCATCGTGGCGACCACGCCGTGCCGCTTCGTTGCAGCGCGCGCGAACTTCAATGCGCCCTCGACCGCCTCCGTGCCGCTGTTGCAGAGGAACATCCGGTCGAGCGCCGGCGGCAGGAGCGAGGCGAGGACGTCGTACACCTCCGCGCGGCGGTCGTTGTAGAAGAGCTCGGTGCACGATGCCAGCGTCCGTGCCTGCGCCGCGATGGCCTCGGCCACCGCGACGTTGCCGTGCCCGAGATTCGCCGACCCCTGCCCGCCGACGCAGTCGATGTATTCGCGGCCGTCCTCGTCGTAGAGGAGCGCACCGTCGCCGCGCACGATCGCGAGCCGCCGCTTCATGTACAGACCCGAGGTGTGCGCGTCCTCCCGGCCGACGGACGAGCGCCGTTCCACGGTCATCCGTGGATCACCGTTCGGACCTGGGGATCGCCCGAGGCGCTGCGGATGACAACCTCGCCCACCCCGCCTTCGATCGCCTCACGCGCCGCGAGGATCTTCTTCTTCATGCGGCCCTGCGCGAGCTTCTCGGCCTCGTCGAGCGTCGTCTCGGCGACGAGCGTGGATGGATCCTTCGGATCTCGCAGCAGACCGGGCACGTTGGTGAGTATGAGCAGCGCGTCCGCGTCGATCGCGACGGCGATGCGCGCCGCGACACGATCGCCGTCGACGTTGAGCGCCTCGTTCTCGGTGGATAGCGCAAGGGGGGCGATGACAGGCACGCGGCCCGGGCCGATGAACTGCGTGAGCAGCGGAAGATTCACCGCTTCCACCGTGCCGGTGTAGTCGTCGCGGAGCAGCAGCGTCTTGCCGTCCTTCACCGACCGCACGTCTTTGCGCTTCGCCACCAGTAGACGGCCCGACATGCCGGAGAGGCCGATCGCATCGACCGCCCGCTGCTGCAGCTTCTCGACATAGAGGAAGTTCTCGACGCCCAGCGCGGCCATCGCGAAGATCTCGAGCGTTCGGCGATCGGTGCGCCGGCTGGTGTGGCCCGATGGCGAGGTGATCGTCTCCTGCGGGACACCGAGCGCGGCCGCGATGCGGTCCGTCTCCGCGGACGCGCCGTGTACGAGGACGATCTCGTCCTGGCGCGCGACCTCTGCGACGAGCGTCGCGACCGCGTCGCGATCGACGCCTTTGGAGCCGCCGGCCTTGATGACCGCGCGCAGCGTCATGGGTGGAGACCCACGAAGCCGAGACCCGCGTCCTCGGGCATGCCGCAGGCGACATTCATCGCCTGGACGCCGTTGCCGGCCGCGCCCTTCACGAGGTTGTCGATCGCGCAGATCGCGACGACACGCTCACCCCGCGGATCGGCGGCGAAACCCACATCCGCGAAGTTCGTCCCCGCGAGGAGCTTGGGCTCCGGATAACGGAAGATGCCGCTCCGCTCCTTCACGATGCGCACGAACGGCTCATTGCCGTACTGCTCCCGATAGATCTTCCAGAGGTCCTTGTCCTCGAGCGCGCCCTTCACGTAGACGTGCGCGGTCGCGAGGACGCCGCGCACCAGCTCGACCGCGGTCACCGACAGGTCGACGCGCGGACGCGCGCCGCCGAGCGCGACCTCCTGCTCGATCTCCGCGGTGTGCCGATGCCCGACCGGCCTGAACGAGCGCACGACGCCCACGCGCTCCGGATGGTGAGAGTCCTCGGACGGTTCGCGGCCGCCCTCGCTCGAACCGACCTTGCACTCGACGACGACCGGTCGCGTGCGGTCGACGACGTCTGCCGCGAAGAGCGGAAGTAGTGCGAGGATCGCGGCGGTCGCGTTGCAGCCGGCGCCGGTCACGCGCTGGGCGCCCCGGATACGGTCGCGATGCAGCTCTGGGATCCCGTACACCCAGTCGCCGAGAGCCGCGGGACGCGGATGGGGAGCGCCGTACCACCGCTCGTACTCGGCGGCATCGCGCAGCCGGTGGTCGCTTGAGAGATCGATCACCAGCTGTGCCCGATCGGCGAATTCGCCCGCTCGGTGCGCCCCGTTGGGCAGGCTGAGGAAGATCACGTCGCACCCACGCACCTCGTCGTAGCGAACGAACCGCAGATCGCTGCGCTTCCGGAGATTCGGATGCGCCGTCGTTACCGGCTTGCCGGCGAGCGACTCGCTCCCGGCGACGATCTCGCTGACCTCCGGGTGGCCGAGGAGGAGCCGCAGGAGCTCGCCACCGGCGTAGCCGCCAGCGCCGATGATGCCGGCCCTCACCGCGGCACGGCCGCGGCGAGGACGTAATCGACGACCTTCGCGGGGATGTTCACACCGGTGGTGTCGATGGAATTACGGAACTCCATGGTGTAGTTGACCTCGTTCACCAGCAGCCCCTCGGCGCCCTCGAGCACGTCGATCGCCACGACGCCACCGCCAACGGACCGCGCGGCGCGCACGCAGACGTCGTTGAGCTCGGGCGTCACCACGCATTTCGTCGCTTTGCCGCCGCGCGCGGTGTTGGTGATCCAGTGATCGGAGTAGCGATAGATCGCGGCGATGGTCTCGTCGCCGACGACGAAGGCGCGGATATCACGTCCAGGCTTCTGGACGTATTCCTGGACGTAATAGATGGAGTGCATGTAGGTCCCGAGCACGTCCTTGTGCTCGAGGATCGCCTCCGCCGCCTCGCGATCGTTCACCTTGGAGATGAGTCGCCCCCAGCTCCCGACGAGCGGCTTCATGACGACCGGATAGCCGAGCTCCTCGGCAGCGACGAGCGCGGACTCCGGCGTGAATGCGACCCGCGTGCGTGGCGACGGGACGCCGTCCCTGATCAGGCGCATCGTCGTGAGCAGCTTGTTGCCGCAGATGTCCGCGACCTCGAAGGTGTTGACCGTGGGGATGCCCCAGATGCCGAAGACCCAGAGGGCGTAGAGCGCGCGGCTGTGCTGGATGCAGCGCTCGAGGACGACGTCCACGCCGAGGTCCGGCTTTCGCTCGAGCTCGAAGACGACCTCGCGATCGTCGAGGACCTTCGTCGGTACGTGGCGCGACTCGAGCTCCTCCAGGAGCAGCTTTTCTTCGACGCGCACGCGAGATAGGAGGACGCCGACGGTGGGGCTACTCACCCCAGTCTTCTTCGGCCTCCGGGGCGAGCGCGAGCGCGACCGGCTTCGTCTCGGTCACTTCGAGCTCCGCGCCGCAATCGGGACACGACACGATCTCGCCCTTCACGGCATCGGCGCCGACGGTCACCTCGGCGTCGCACTCGGGACATTTGGACACTGATCCCCTCCCGCCTTTGCGGCAGGAGCAGCGTAAACGCTAGTCGCCCCCGGACGCACCCTCGCGCCTAGAGCGCGACCGCGCCTTGTCTTCGTACATGCGCTCGTCCGCGACGGCCAGAAGCGCGTCGTCGGTACGCGCGTCCTCGGGGAACCACGCGATCCCGAAGGACACGCTCGGCAGCGGATGATCGCGTCCGGCCCAGTGGTACGTCTCCTCGCGGAGCCGCGATTCGATGCGACTGACCAGCGCCTGTGCGGGCAGCAGTCCGGTGCGAGGCAGGAGGAGGACGAATTCGTCACCGCCGAAGCGCGCCACGACGTCCTCGGCGCGGACGGCGTCGCGCATGATGCGCGCGACCTTGGTCAGGACTTCGTTGCCGGCGAGGTGACCGGCCGTGTCGTTCACGCTTTTCAGACCGTCCACATCGCACATGGCGACCGCGAAGATGTCGCCGTGGCGCGCGGCCTCGGCCATCTGGGCGTCGAGGCGCTCCATGAGACTGCGACGATTGAGCACGCCGGTGAGGTCGTCATCACGCGCCAAGCGGTGCGTCTCGGCCAGAAGACGCGCATTGGCGATCGCGATCGCGGCCTGCGCGGCGTACAGGCGCACCAGACGCTGCGTATCGCTCGAGAAGCGGCGCGGCGTGGCCGAGTACATGGCGAGCGTCCCGACCAGCTCGCCGTGCGCGATGAGCGGAACTGTGATCGCCGACGCGATCGTCGCATGGAGCGGCTTCGTGCTCAGCGGATGATCCGCGTAGCTGGGCACGACGACCATGTCGCGTGTCTCGACCGCTGCGAGGGAGATGCCGGCGAGGGGCTCGCCGACCGAGTCGCGCAGGCCGAGCTGCGAATGCGGACGGAGCGCCCGAATGATGAAGCCGTCGCCTGGCTCCGCCAACGCGAGCATCGCGCCGTGCGTGCGCGACAGCTGGGTCGCCTGTTCCACAACGAGCTTCGTGAGCTCGTCCAGGGAACGCTCGCCGGCGGCCGCGAGGCCGACCTCGTAAAGCGCCTCGAACTGCACGGCGCGGCGTCGCTCCGCTTCACTGAGGCGCCAGTTCGTGTACAGCGCAAGGGCGGCGCGCAGTGCGAGCAGCACCATCGTCGCCGCGACCGAGGCGTCGACGAACAGCTCGACGCCCGAGTTGCTCACGTTCGCCACCACCACCAGGCCGGCCGCAAGGACGGCGGTCAGAGCCGGAAGCGCGAGCCGCGATAGCTCGATGACGTCGCGCGAGAACAGCGGCGTCGGCGCGGTCCTGCGGTCTTCGATCCAGGTCCCGGCGGACGCGCCGATCGCGACCATGCCGATCATCCACAGGAGGTCGAGCGGAGTGCCCGCCTGGAACCCACCCCAGAGGAAGACCGGCAGGCTGAGTGTGAACGCGAGCGCGTTCAAGGCGACGCCGGCGACGAGGATCGCGAATGCGCGACGCGGGTGCTCCGTCGGCGAACCCCAGAGCGCCGACAGCGCCGCGCCGGTCGCGCCGGACCACAGCACCGCATAAAGAAGGACGACGGTCGTCACGAGGGGCGCCTCGCTCATCTCGCTCGCGAGCGCGCTGGAGAGGAGCAGCGCGATCGCGGCGAGAAGAAGCAGAACCACCGCCCCGGAGTCGAGAAGCAAGGCGTAGATCGCCAGACGCTGCCCACGCACCATCGCAATGAATCCGAGGATCAGAAGCGCGGCAGCGGTCAGGTGGCCGACGTCGTCTAGGGCCGGCGTGGGTATCGCCACATCGGCGATGAGGAACACGCTTCGCACCAGCATGCCGATCGTCCAGGCACCGACGGCGAGCGTCACGAAGATCCAGGGCAGCCGCTCGCGTCCTGGTGTCGTCTGAGCCGCGCGCATGGCCGTCGCCATCGCCCCGAGGCCGAACGCGAGCCACGCGACCGATGCGACCGCACCGCGCGGCCAGCCGGCGGGGACGATCTGCTCGAGACCGTACACACCGAGCGCGCCCGCGACGCCGACAAGGGCTGCCCGCCAGGTGCGGAGCGAGAGCGCGCGACCGAGAGGGCTGAGATCGCTCATGGGGGAAAGGCTAGCCAGCGTGCGGGCGGCCGGTAGGCCCGCATCTCCCACCCTGTATGCCGCGATTCGACCCGCGCGTACTACCTCTGCGGGGCCAAATGAGGACGGTCTAATACCGAGTTCACCCGTCCGAGCGAGATCGAAGAGGCGCGGCGCGACGCCTTAGGCGGCCGTTTCCACCGTGCCCAGGACCTCGCCGTGCACCTTGGCGATGTCCACGACCGTTTGCAGGTTGGCGGGCCGTCCGAGAACGTCGAGCGAATACGCGCACATGAGCGAGAACGGGTGATGGCCAAGGAGCTCGTTCCAGAGGTCCTCCAGCTCGAGCGCAGCCTGGCTCTTTCCCTGCGCCCAGAGCAGGGCAACCATCTCGCCAAAGGCGCGCACGCGCGGATACGTGGCCTGTGTGCGAAGCAGCTGTCCGCCGACCACACCACTGAAGCGGATACGGTCAGGCCGACCGTTGACTATGAATGACCCCAGGATCCGCGCGGCGTCGAGCGAAACGTACTGGCCGCTGGCCCTCAAGGCAGCGACGTCAAACCCGCGAGCGCCCAGGCACGCATCGACGCTCTGGAGATGCTCCGGCGTGCAGATGATGATCGCCGCGTCGCCGCCACGGAATCCCTCGCGAACGTACTCGCAGACCCGGTCAATGAGGGAAGCGGGGCGATCGTAGAAGTGGACGGAGTGCCGAAGCAGGTGCTCGGGAGCCTCTTGGACCCTCATCGCGTCGGTGCTCACCTGCAAAAGTTTCGCCAATTCGTCTGAGGAATTCAATTCCGCCGCCACGAAAACGGCCAACTACTCGCACTTGTGAGCCAGGAGGGATTCGAACCCACGACCAAGGGATTAAGAGTCCCCTGCTCTACCGCTGAGCTACTGGCCCACGTGAATGTTAGTGACCAGCAGCCCTCGTGACCAACGCGGAATGTTGTGGACGTTGTGGATTTGTGGAGAACTCCGCGACTGATCAGCCGCGCGCGTGCGAACCCTTTCCGCTCTTCGGCTCACTGATGCCTCTGATCGTCTCGCCGAGCTCACCCGTGTTTCCACGTCGCGCCAGCTGGGCGGTGACAAGGATGCCGACGAGCTTCCCGTTCTCAACGACCGGCAACCGCCGCACCTGACTCTTCGCCATGAGCTTCTCCGCCTCGTCGTCGCTCGCGTCCGGCGACAGCGTCACGGGGTCCGCGCTCATGACGGCACTGACCGGCGTCGACTTTGGGTCCTTCCCGCCGGCTATGACGCGGATCACGATGTCCCGGTCCGTGACGATGCCAACGAGCTTGCCGTTCGCCACGACCGGGAGCGCGCCGCAGTCTTCCTGCTTCATCAGCGTCGCCGCCTGCGAGGCGGTGTCGTCCGGTTTGACCACCGTGGGATTGGCCGTCATCAGCTCTTTGACCTTCATGTTCATCGGTAGCACACCTCCAACCCCTAGGCTGGCAGCAGGAACTAGGCCGCGCCGATCTTGAAGATCTTCGTCCCGCAGACGGGGCAGGAGCCCTGCGTCGCCGGACGCCCGTTCTTCATCGTGATCTGCTTCGCGTCCTTGATCTCGCGCGAGGCTTTGCACTTGACGCAGTAGCCGTTCGCCACGACTCACCTCCACGTTCGTCTCGGACCTCGGGCATCGTACCCTAGGCCTCCCGACCCCCTAGAACCACAAAACCCCGCCTTGCGGCGGGGTCTCGTGGTGAGGAAGGGAAGGGTTGGGATTTCTTAAGTTGTCGGTGGCTGCGAGTGCAAGTCGCGTGCCAGCCGGCGAGCCAGGAGGTCAGCAGTGCGCGCGGAAATCCTCTCCATCGGCACGGAGCTCCTCCTCGGACAGATCGTCGACACCAACGCGCAGTACCTGGCGTCGCGGCTCGCGGACCTCGGCATCGACTGCCTGTACATCTCCACCGTCGGAGATAACCCGGCGCGCTGCCGGGAGACGCTCGATCGGGCGCTCGACCGTTCGGACCTCGTCATCTCGACCGGCGGGTTGGGTCCCACCGAAGACGACCTCACGCGGGAGACCATCGCCGCGGTGCTTGGTGAGGAGCCGATCGTCGATCCGAGTCTCGAGCACGAGCTGCGCGAGTGGTTTGCGGGCCGCGGCGTGACCATGCCGGAGCGAAACCGAAAGCAAGCGTGGCTCATCCCATCCGCGCGCGCGTTGCCGAATCCCAATGGCACCGCACCGGGGTGGGACGTACGGAAGGACGGCAAACGCATCATCGCGATGCCGGGCGTGCCGCGCGAGATGACGTATATGTGGGAGCACCACGTCGAGCCAACGCTCATCGCCGGCGCCGTGCTTCGGTCACGCACGCTCAAGATGCTCGGCGTTGGCGAGTCGACGGCGGAAGAGGCGCTGGGCGAGCTCGTGCGCTCGACCGCGCCAACGGTCGTGACGAAAGCGAAGAACGACGGCGTCCACGTCCGGATCACCGACAAGGACGCGGACTCCGCCACGATGGACGCGCGCATCGCGCGGATGGAGGCCCTGGTCCGCGAGCGGCTCGGTCAGTACGTGTGGGGCACGGACGACGACACGCTCGGAGGCGTCATCGCTCGTGGCCTCGGCGAACGTCACTGGCGTCTCGCGACGGCGGAGTCGCTGTCAGGAGGCGACGTCGCGCGCGCCCTCGCCGAATCGCCGG
>JANMSU010000400.1:0-5727 GCA_031389835.1 Chloroflexota bacterium | reverse complement strand
ATGTGGCTGCCGAAGGGCTTCGCCGTGAACTCGTAGACGAACGTCTCGCCCGGCTTGATCGTCGGCTGGGTGACGAAGGGGACGCCGTCCATCGCGTTCCTCACGCGCTGGCCGTGCCAGTGGACGCCGGTCGTCTGGTCGAGCCGGTTGGTCACCTTTACGCGCACGCGCTCGCCCTCGGTCACGCGGATGATCGGCCCAGGGACCTGGCCGTTGTATGCCATTGCATCGACGACCTTGCCAGGCGTGGCCTCCCATTTGATCCGCTCGCAGATGAGCTCGAATTCGCGGGCACCGTCAACGACCCGCGACGCGAGCGCTTGCAGACCGGCGCCCTGCGTCTTCGCGGGGAACGCCTTGACGACTGCCTCGGCCTGCTGGTCGTGTTCCATGGTCGGCGCGGCCGTCGCGGTCCGCGCCGGTGTTCGGGTCGGGGTCGCGCTCGCGGCGACCGCGCGCGCCTGAGCGGGCGCCGCGCCACGGCCGGTCAGGCCGAGGGCGCCTCCGGCGAGGCCGCCGAGCGTCGCGACGCCTAGAGCGCCGAGAAGGGTGCGACGGGCGATCGTCGCGCTGGTGTCCCCGGGCTCACCGGGCATGTCGCGAGCGGTGTGAGTGTGTTCGTGGTGTGTCATGCCTGGACCCTACGGCGCGCCGGGGCGCGTCTCGACGGTCGAGCGGCCCGTTGCCACGGGACCTTCGACCCTACCTATTGATACCTGAGCCGGCGCATGGCCATGTACGCGGCGGCCCTCGGCCAGCCACGACCGACGGATGCGCCAAGGCCGTGGTCCCGCCCACGGGGAACCCCGGCACCCACTACATCACGCAGGGGCGCCAACAGCAGAACGATCGCTCCGGCCGTAGCAGTGAGGCCGACTCCCAGCAAGAGGAAGGGGATGGTCGTAACCGTACCCACGAGCGACACCACAATCCCGAAGAGCGCCAGAAAAGCCGGAACTCGCGCAGCCCGCGAACGCGTGGCATTGGAGATCAAAGCCGCCGCAACAAAGAACATTCCGACTGCCGCCACCGCGAGGTACGCAAACGAACCCAACATGCCCAACGTCACTGCGGCCGCCAGGATTAGCGCGCCGATGACCACGAACACGAGCGTGGACGTGGACACCGATTGCATAGGCGCGAGTCTGCAGCCAGACCGCGATCTTGGCTCCCGGCCATTGGCTGCAATCTGACCTGCCATCTAGCGACGGGAAGGCTGAGCACGACGGCGTAGCCAAGTTCCGAGTCAGCTACCCAGCGCGCGACTACGTCAATTTCCTTGGGCGACCTTCATTTGCCCGGCTTTCGCCGCGGAGCCCGCTGATCGGGGTTAGCGGCACGCGACTGCCAAGCACAATGCCTCTGCCTCGCTTGCCCGCACTTGGCAAGAGTTCGGAATCAAGTCGCGCCAGCCGAAGGCAAGCCACGGCTAATAGAACGCGAGTTCGAGCAGAGCAACCTAGTCGTGCCCGACTGGGGATTGACGGTGGCTATATAGACCCTTATATAGAGAGCAACGGAGAATGCAAGTGTGCACGAAATGACGACTTTCGCCGACCTCCGGCGGAAACACGGCCCGTCGCAGCAGGCGTTCGCCAACCGTTGCGGCCTTACCCAGCCGCAGGTTTCGCAGTACGAACGCGCGTTGACGAACGCTACCGAAGAAGTCATTCACAGGATCGCAGAGAAGTGCGACGAGACAGTCGAAACGGTCCGAACGGCGTTACTCGGATCGATCGCGATCACGAGGGATCCAATCACGAAGCAGGCAGCGGAGCTCGAGCGGCTGGTCAAGGACCTCTATATGCGAAACGATGAGCCCGGGCGACTCAACTTGGGCGCGGTCATGGGTGCGTTTGGCGAGGGTTGCGTCAAGTTGATGCGAACGTCAGGAAGTACTCGCCTCGACTGGCCGCACCTAGCTGGTGTCGCGCGCGACCATCGTTTGCGCATCGAAGCTCTGCCCAAGACGGCAGAGTGGGCAACCTCGCATGGCGCCTTATTGGCCGCCGAGGGCATGGCAGGATCGCTGGCTTCGCTGAACCTACTGTCCGAAGCTTGGCCAGGACTCGTCAACCAGATCGAACCGGTCCTCAGTCACGCGGATAGCGACGTTCATATCGAGCGTTACGTGCAAGAGCTGGGCTGGACGATGCTGCCGGCTGCGCTCAGTAATCCGCCGAGCTATCTGAAAGCTGCTGAGCATCTTGCTGATGCTTGGGCTGACTACGTCTTCGAATTTGCTGAACGGCGCCAAGCTCCGCCGCTGGCTCAGCAACAGATCGCCGGCGTGGTAAGCCTCTCGAGCGGTGTATCGGATGCTGTACTTGAGAGCGCGGCGGTCGCTGATCGCGACCTCGTCACCAGCACATTGCAAGCACCATGAAGACGGCGGCCCTAGCCGCGAGGCTTGGACGACGCAGACGACCACACGGGCCGCAGGTCCGATCGATCAGCGGTTCGACGGCGCGGGCGGCATCGAGGGGCATTCGAGAAGTATTCCATCCGACACTTGTCGCGAGGTTCGAGCCACAGGCGGGAATGTGAAATTTCGAAGTCGATGGCCGGTGCGACATTGCCGCACGCCCTACCTCATCAGGAGCCACGCTCCTGAAGAAACTCGTCGCCCAGTTCAATTCGGGCCCTCGGCACAGAAGAGGTCTGTGAGATCGGCGTGCCTGCGCGTGTGCCGATCAAAGCTCGGCACGCGGAAGAACAGCCGTAGCCACAACTATTGGGCGCGGAACAACGAACCGTTGCGCGACCGCTCAGTAGGTCCTTGAAAATCATTAGGAAATTCACCACTCGACAAATCGGAGGCAAAAGCAACGGTTCCGAGGACCGTCGCGTTTACGTTCAGAACATGCGAGAATCATTAGGAAATCCGCGCCGACGTAGCTCAGTGGTAGAGCAGCGGTTTCGTAAACCGCCGGTCGGCAGTTCGAGTCTGCCCGTCGGCTCAGGAGCCTTAGGACTCGCGGGTCTCGCGTCATGAATACGGGGGCGCTAAATGGGGCGGAAAAAGAGAGTCGGCTTCGCCGACCTACAAGCGACACACGCCGAGCTCGGACGTGGGGAGCTCCGTTGTCCCGAGTGCAAACGGAGTGTCTCCGACGCTGACGCTTTGAGGTACGTTCCAACGCTCGGACAGACTGAGTCGTCACTCGCGACCCTCAACTGCCCTCGCTGCCGCACGACAATCAGCATCCGCTTCATCGCGACCGCCTAGCTCTGGCTAGTTCGCGCCGCGGAGCTCGAAAGAGAGGCGGTCTACCTTTCCGCCGTTGATCACGAACAGCCACGTCGTGTAGTTCGCGAACACGCCCGGGGCGCGGGTCAACGTTGTGATGCGCACCTCGCCGTCGCGCTCCTCCTCGTCGCGAATTGTCTGTAGGAATTGGGGGGCCATCCGAATCATCTGGCGCACGCCCTCCCTGCTGCGCAGTGGCGCGTCTGCACCCGGCAGCAGGACCTCGACCAACTCCGTGCAGAGCTCGGCCGCAGCGTCTGCGTCTCGCTCCCGCACCGCGCCGATGAAGCTTCGAGCGACCTCGAGATCGGTCATTGATCGATGGTACGGACGGGAGCGCCGTGCGCTCGGCGCTCCCGGTCCGTGCGGGCTACCGCTCGACGCGCACCGCGGTGTAAGTCGCCGTGTTGGGCCCCGGAGTGCCAAAGCGGGCGTTCACCGCGTACAGCGCGTTGCCGTGACGCGCGATCGTCGTGGGTACGTCGAACGCGGCGTTGGTGATCACCCCGACGACCGTGCCGCTGGATAGGTCAGGGGTAAGCCTGATGACGGCGATCTCGTTCCGCTGGTTGCGGACCACGTAGAGCGTCCGGCCGTGAAGGAGGATTCCGTCGCCCGCGGTCATCGTCGCGCCGCCGAGATCGATCTCATGCGTCGCAATCGTCTCTGTGTCGATCGCGTAGAGCTTGCCGGTGGAGGAGTTGACGACGATGAGGGTCGACCCGTCGGGCGTCGCCGCGATTCCGTTCAGGTTGAAGCCCGCGACGAGCTGGACCTTGCCGGTGAGATCGACAGTCGTCGCCGCGCCGATCGCGCCGCCGGGCCCGATCTCGACCCGATAGAGCCTCGGGCGCTGGGAATCTGTGAACCAAGCCGCGTCCTGAGTCACGATCACGTCGTTCACGAATGTGGGCGTCGACGCGAACTGGAACGACGCGAGCAGTTCGCCGGTCGCCGCATCGAAGGCATAACCGGCGCCCGTGCCGCCCCCCGCAATCCAAAGGCGCCCTTGGTCGTCGACCTTCATCCCGACGAACGTACGACCGTTGCCAGGGATGAAGCTGGCGCCCTCGCCGGTACGAAGGTCGCCGCGGTAGACACCTTGCACTCCGCCCAGCGATCCGGTGTAGAAGGTCGTGCCCTTGATCGCTATCCCCTCCGGCCGGAATCCGTTGGGCAGCTGAATGACGTCGGGGAACGGTCGGGCCAGAGCGACGGCCGGACTCGCGAACAGCGTGATCGCCAGAACGAGCAGCGCGATTATGAAACGCATCCCCTCGCCTCCTATAGGACGTATTCACTTCGTACGTCGAAGGTGCGTCCGTGGACGCATGTAAGAGAAATCTATCGAGATGCGTAGCGGGGGTGCCGAGCAGGCTGAGGCTGACTCAGGCGCTCACCTGGACGACGGAGACCTGCCGGGTCTAAGTCCTGAACGTCGTCGTCTTGTCGTTGACGATGACTGTGTAGGTGCCGCCGACGCGGAAGTCGCGCCCGAGGTCGATGTTCAGCTCGTAGGTGCCGTAGATCATCGTGCACGCGACCTCGCCCGTGGGCATCGAGTTGAGTACGCGCACGGTCAAGATGTCGCCGCTCCGGCTCGTGGAGTACGACTCCCGCTGCGCACATCCGCTGGGCAGCCCCGCCTTGACGTTCAGGGTCACGTGCGGCGGGTTTGACTCGCGGATCACCACCTGGACGTTGTCGATCGGAGCGGGAACGGTCTGCCGGCCGGGGGCCGGGGTCAGGTCCCCGCGCGCGGACGCGAAG
Source organism: Chloroflexota bacterium (assembly GCA_031389835.1). Classification (GTDB taxonomy): domain Bacteria; phylum Chloroflexota; class Limnocylindria; order P2-11E; family P2-11E; genus CF-39. The sequence goes on along the minus strand of JANMSU010000400.1, from coordinate 707 downwards.
GCGACGGCTCCGACCAGAAGGATCGCCGTCAGACTCAGGGCGGCGGCCACGACCAGACGCTTCATACCGATTGAACGCTGAGATCCGCTTAAGGTTCCGCGCCTTGTGTCTGGGCTGCTGAGACCTCGGCGTCAGCCGCGTAGATGGCGTCGCGCCGGCGAGTCCCTCTTCGCGTAGGAGTCGATCGAATTCTTGACCGCCGTGCTGTTGCTGACGCAAGGCTGCAATTGGTCCGTGGGTGCCATTTGACCAAGGTCCCCTAAAGGGTGCGGCTAGAACGCGTGGGCCCAACGACCGTCTCCGGCTATGACGGTTGCGTCATGACGCAAGGAGATGGTCGTCGGACGATCGAACTCGATGGCTACTCGCTGGCCTCGAAGTCGAAACGAGGAGTGAACCCAGCCGGGCGTGCCCCGTCGCTGACGCTTAGCCAGCGCGCTGAGTGGCCGTGGCCGCTCTTTTGTCTTGCACGCTTAGGCGCGTTCCTTGCGTTCGTGGCTGACGACTTCCCGCTTCGGACCCTCCGGTAGTACTTGCCTGCGCTCAAGGATCGCATGACGAGACGGTCATGACAGGGACGACCGCCCCGGTTAACCATCCACTGATATAGACGCAACGCGCACGCGCGCGTGCGCAAGGGAGCTTCCTGGATGAAGAACTCAAAGATGCTTGTTACGACGGTCATCATCGCGATGGTCCTGGCGATT
>JANMSU010000391.1:0-3648 GCA_031389835.1 Chloroflexota bacterium | reverse complement strand
GGACCGGTGCTTGGCGGATCCGGCCGCCAGCACGCCGCTTTGGTGTCGTTCATCACCGCTTGAAGGATCACGGCCTGCTCGTTCAGGACTTTCTGGATGTCCTCGTTCTTGATCACGATCCGCTGGAATGTGTCGAGCTGGACCTTGTTGAACTCGCCGCCCTTGGCGCCGAGCCCGATCGGGAGCAGCGCGACCTTCGCGTCGGCGTGCTTGGCCTGCTTCTGCACGCCGTCAGCGATTGCCTTGAGGTGCGGCGGGACGTCTGCCGGCAGAGCCAGCGTGAGGACCGGGAAGAACGCGACCGTGGTGAGGGTCTTGCCCTGGACCGCCGTGGTCGTCATGTAGTCGATGAACGCCTCGGCCCCGGTCTTGTTCGCCGAGCTCTTCGGGATGCCGAGTCCTGCCAGCACGGACATGTAATACAGGCCCTTCGGGCCCTTCGGAGCGGGTGCAGCGACGAAGTCGTTCGGCTTCCCCTCGAACGCCTTGACCAGGCGCGCGACGTGGTCGAAGCCGACCCAGACCTCGCCCGACAGCATCGACTCCTGCATGAAGTCGATCTGAAGCGACTGCGGGTTCGCGTACTGCCAGAGGTTCTTGAGGTCCTGCCATAGCGCGGCTGCCTCGGGAGACTTGTAGGTGGTCACGAGACCGCCGGTGTACGCCGGATACATGTAGCCCTGGATCAGACGGTGGAGCAGCGACATCGGGCCGGCGGGAAGACCGCAGCGCTTGCGGCCCGTCTGGTCAGAGATGTTCTTGCACCACTGGGTGAGCTGCTGATAGGTGATGTTGTCAACGCTGGCTCCCGACGGGAGGTACTGCAGCGCCTGCTTGTTGACGCCGAGGATGTAGGTCGCCTGCATCCATGGGATGTAGATCTGCCGCGTCGTTCCGAGCTTGCCGAGCTCCAGGAACTCCGCGGGGAACCCGCGGTCCTTGAGCTTCGTCGCGAGCGGCGTGAGGTCCTCGAACAGGTTCAGGTCGAGAGCCCCGAAGTCGCCGTGAAGACCGCCGATGACGCCGACGGTGCCCTTGCCCAACTTCGACTCGGCGACGATGCGGTCGGCGAACGGGCCAGCCGTCTCGCCGCGGAACTCCACCTTCGCGGCCGTGAAGCCGGACAGGATCTGGCTTCGCAGCGCCTCGGACTCGGTCACCGTGTTGAGCTGCGTCGAGAGCATGACGAACGGATCGCTCGAGACCACGGCACCGGTCGCGCCGGGTCTCGCACTTGGCGTCGTTGTCGGACCACCGCCGCACGCACTGGCGACGAGGCCAATGGCGAGGGCGAGTGCCGCTGACAGTCGTAGGTGTCGCATGGAGAATCCCCCTTCGCAGAGACTCCCGCGACTATATGCCTCTCAGTACGACAGGGCCGCCTGTAACACCTCGGCCGGGCGCTTCAGGGACTCGAATGCCTCGGCCGCCTGTTCGACCTTGAACGCCGTGCGCGGCAGTTGGCCCAGCTTGACTTGACCTCGCCGCGCCAGGTCGACGCCGTAGGCGCGCAGCGCACGGATCTCCCAACGCGGATGGAGATTTCCGATCTGACCCGACCGGATCTCGACACCGTTGTGGTGAAACTCGTCGCCGAGGAACAGGCCGGCGGCCTCGCCCTGATAGAAGCCCACTGCGACGACGGTGCCGCGGCGACGCACCGCGCGGATGGCCTCATGCAGCGCGCGCGCATTGCCCGAGCACTCGAACGAGACGGGGATGCCGTCCGGGCCGTGCGCGCGCTTCAGCCTCTCTGCAACGTCCTCGTCCGCGGCGTCGACCGGAACGAGCCCGAGTGACTTCGCGATCGCGAGGCGCTGCGGGATACGGTCGACCGCGTAGACCGTCGTCGCTCCCGTAGCCCGCGCGACCTGCGCGAGGATGAGACCGACCGGGCCGCAGCCAAACACGACCGCCGGTGCGCCGGCGTGCCGCTCCTCGGCGTACGCGACGGCGTTCACGGCGATCGGCAGCATCTGCGCGAGGTCAGCCCCGTCCTCGAACGAGAGCTCCGCCGGCAGCTGCTGAGCGCGCGCATCGGCGAGAGACAGCGCGGTGAACTCGGTGTGACGCCACTTGCCGTAGACGCGAGTGCCCGGCGGCACGTCCGCGTCGCTGCTCGCGACCACAGTTCCCGCGGCGCGGTAGCCGAACACGATGGGGTGGTCCTGCGTCGGCGTTCCCGAGGTGAAGACGCGGAGCTCCCCGTTCCAGGTCCTGTGCAGGTACGGGTTGCTCGCGTCGCGCCCGATGTACGTCATCTCGGTCCCGGGGCTGATCACCGAGACCTCCGTCCGCACTCGCACCATCGCGGGAGACAGCGGGCCGAGCGGGTAAACGTGGCACTCGACGGCGCCGCTCTCCGTGATGCGGACGGTGCGGCCTCCGATCTCACCGCGCTCCGCGAGGCTGTCGGCAAGGCTCACGCGAGGCCCGCTTCGGCGATCTTCGATCGCACATATTTCACCGACGGCGGCAGGACCGCGTCGGCGTCGCCGGATAGCGCGGCGAGCTCGAACGACGCGTAGCCCTTGTATTTGAGGCGCGCGAGCGCGGCGAAGACCGGTACGAGATCGAGGTGTCCGCGCCCGGGCTCGTGACGCTGCGAATCCGCGAGATGGACGTATGCAAGCCAATCCCCCGCCGACTCGAGTGCCCCGCCGAGGTCGGCTTCCTCGATGTTCATATGGAACACGTCGCCCATGACGAACACCGCCGCGCTCCCGATGCGTCCCCGCAAGCGCAGCGCGTCACCGATGGTCACGCAGAGGTCGTTCTGATAACGGTTGATCGGCTCGAGATAGAGCCGCGCGCCGGCGCGCTCCGCGCGCGACGCGAGGGCTCGCATGCCTTCGACGAAGATGAGCTCGTCCGCATCACGCGCACGGCCGGTGCCGATGTTCGGCAGGTGCCGGGTCCGACCCCAGATCGGCACGACCACCACGCCGGTCCCAAGCTCGCCCGCGAGCGCGACGAGGTGCGCCAGATCCTTACGAGCCAGGCGGATCTGCTCCGGATCCGGATCGATGAGCCAACCGCGGTAGCCGCCGCAGATCGCCGATATTGGGATGTGCTCGCGCAGCGCGATCTCAGCATCCTCGAAAGGCTGCTGCGACAGCTCGATCGCCTCGAAGCCGTAGCGGCGCGCGTTCTCGAATTTCTCCCGCAGCGTCGCGCCTGGGAGCAGCCGGTCTTGGATCGAGAGCCGCAGATGCTCCGGGATCCTCACGCGACGCTCACCCACTTCTCGCGCGACGCGCTCTCCAGCGCCGCGGCGGCGAAGCGAGCGTGCCGCAGCCCGTCCTCGAAGGTCGCGAGTGGCGCCGCGGGCGGGCGCTCGTCGCCGGAGAGTCGCGCATAAACAGCGGCGATCAGGTTGCGCCGCGCTTCGTTCGGTCCGGCGGGGAGTGCGGCGAGCTCGCGCGCGGTCGGCGAGAGCAGCTCGCCGCCGCGCTCGACGAGGACCGCATCGCCGGCCCGCGAGCCGAGCCACAGCTCGTTCGGGCGCTCGTGCCGCCAGGTCGCGGAGCCCGTGGACCCATCGAGCGACAGCTCCATGTCGTTCCGATGACCGGCCGCCGCCTGTGACAGAACGAGCGTGCCAGTCATCCCTTGAGAGAAGCGGAGCAGCAGACCCGCGTGGTCCTC
>JANMSU010000383.1:0-2148 GCA_031389835.1 Chloroflexota bacterium | reverse complement strand
GACTCGCCCGGCAACGCCTGCGCGACCTTCCCGAGATCGGCGGAGATCACGGTGGCGATCACGGGATACCCGCCGGTCGTTTGATGATCGGCGAGCAACACGATGGGAGCGCCACCGCGTGGCACCTGCACGGCACCCGCGAGGACGCCGCAGCTGAGGAGCTCGCCGGCACGCGACGCGATCGGCACGCCACCAAGGCGCGTTCCCTGACGATCGCTCGCGGGCTCGACGACGAACGTCGCGGCGAAGAAGCGGCGAGTCGCGTCCTCATCGAAGCGATCGGTATGCGGGCCTGCCATCGCGCGCACCTGACCGTCATAAGCGGTCGACTCGACGCGACGCGCCGCGTTCTCTGCGCCGGCATCCGCGTCGCCGAGCGGAAGCGCGTCGCCCGCGCGCAGCGGTGCGCCAAGGCCCGCGGGTAAGTACGTCGCACGCGAACCGAGCACCTCCGCGGTCGCGATACCACCGCTCACTGCGAGGTACGCAAAGCGCGTCCGCTCGCCCGAGTGCACCGTCACCGTCTGGCCCGAACGGACGAACACCGAGCTCCACCCCGGGAGCCGCGTGCGGATCGAAAGCGAAACATCCCGCCCGGCCACGGCCACAACGCGCGCGTCGTCGGAGCTGAAGCGGAACGTCGTGCCGATGATCTCGATCCCAGCGGCGTCAGCGGCGTTGCCGACCAGCGCGTTCGCCGCGGCTAGGGCGAACGGATCGGCCGGTCCGGCGGGCGGCACGCCCGAGCGCAGGTGACCGAAGCGTCCACGGTCCTGCACGGTCGAACGCACGGCGGCCTCACTGATATGGATCACTGCGGAACGAAGCGGACGTGATCTCCCGCCCGGATCCGAACTGGTTCGTCGGCTTTCGGATCGAACATCGCGAGGTCGGTCCGACCGATGAGTCGCCACCCGCCGGGCGATGCGAGCGGATACACGATCGTCTGGCCGTCGGCGATCGCGACCGAGCCGGCCGGCACACGCTCGCGTGGACGCTCGAGGCGAGGCGCGACGATGCGCGGATCGAGCCGGCCGCAGTACGCGGTCCCCGGTAGGAAGCCCAGGAAGTAGGCCGTGTACTCCCGCTCCGCATGCAGGGCGATGAGCTGCTCGACGGTCAGGTGCGAACGCTCGGCCGTCTCGGCGAGATCCGGTCCGTCGTACGTGGTGGGGATCTCGATCAGTCGCCGCGGCTTGTTTCCAGCGATCAGCATGAACTGGCCGCGCGAGAGCATCGCCTCCGCGACCTTCTCCGCCTCCGCGGGCGCGGTCTTCAGCGGATCGAAGCGCAGCAGCGCGGAGGCGTACGCCGGGACCGCGGGTCCGAAACGTAAGACCGTTTCCCAGTAGTCCGCGATGCCACGCGCCCAGCCGACGATGTTCTCCTGGAACTCATCGCCCAGCTCGACGAGCAACGCACTCTCGCCGAACGGGACGACGCGCGGCTTCACGGCCAGACGACCGCTGCTCGCACCTCGACACCCGCGCCCTTGAGCGCGGCCCGTACCGCCGCCGCGATCGCCGGCGCGCCCGGCGTGTCGCCGTGCAGGCACAGCGTCTCGACGGCCAGCGCCAGGAACGAGCCGTCGTGCGCGCGGACGCCGCCGTCGCGAACAAAGGAGAGCGCCTGCTTCGCGGCGACCTGCGGGTCGGTGTGAAGAGCACCCAGAAGCTTGCGCGAACGCAGGCTGCCGTCCGTTTCATAGGCCCGATCCACGAAGCCCTCTCGGACCACTCGCAGTCCCGCGGCCAGCGCCGCATCCGCCAGAGCCGAAGCGGGCGCCGCGAAGATCGCGACATCGCTTGTCGTGGCGAACACGGACCTCACGCCCGCGACGATCGACTTCGCGACGGCAGCGTCACGCCATGCCTCGTTGTACAGCGCTCCGTGCGCCTTCACGTGCGCGATCTTCAGATCGGGGTCGACCCGTTGCAATGCGCGGATCTGACGAGCGACCTCTTCGACCAGCTCGCCATCCGTCAGCGGCACGGGGACGCGCCCGAAGTTCTCGCGGTCGGGATAACCAGGATGCGCTCCGACGACAACGGCGTGGCGTCGCGCGAGCGCGACGGTCTCGCGCATCGTTGCTTCGCTACCGGCGTGCGCGCCGCACGCGATGTTCGCCGAGCTGATGAGCGGCATGAG
>JANMSU010000381.1:0-5995 GCA_031389835.1 Chloroflexota bacterium | reverse complement strand
GTGAAGTACTCGCCGCGCGGCGGCCAGGTCGCGGTACGGCTCGCACAGCAGGATGGTGCGGCGGAGATCGTCATCAGCGATCAGGGCATCGGCATCCCGGAGGCCGACCTCGCGCGATTGGGCGGCGCGTTCACGCGCGGGATCGGTAAGGCCTCGACATTCGCCGGTATGGGGATCGGTCTGCACGTCGCGAAGCTCGTGGCGGAGGCGCACGGTGGATCGCTTCATCTCGAGAGCGCCGGCGAGGACAAGGGAACCACGGTGCGAGTGCGCTTACCGCTGTAGGGAGTCCGTCCCTTAAACGTGCGACAGGTTGTCACCAATTCGTGTGACAGCAGTGGTCTTCCCAATTGTTGTTCGATGCGTCAGGTTGGACTGATGGGAAAGGACTGGGCGAAAGGTCTCACAAAAGAAACTGATGCACGGGTCGCGCGTGCCGCCGCCGGCCACCGCGGTCTGCGCTACGTCCGGCGCACGCCGCACCAGCAACACAAAGGCCGCAGCCGTAGCTCGCATCGCGAAGCACCACTGAGGTGGGACGCCCGGACGGCATACGCGCTCGGCCTCGTCGCGACGGATGGTTGTCTGGTCGGCGATGGTCGACACGTGTCACTAGGGAGCGAGGATCGAGACCTAGTCGAGTCATTCCTTCTGTGTGTCGGCCGGCCCCATGCATACATCTCGCAAGACGGCGATCGTGCCTACTTCCGCACACAACTCGGAGATGTCGAGCTCTACAGATTCCTCTCGGATGCGGGCCTCACGCCAAGAAAGAGCTTGACTCTGGGCGTACTCCGATTTCCGCCCGCGTTGTTCTGGGATGTCGCGCGAGGGCTGATAGACGGCGACGGTTCGGTGAGCAACTACATCCACAATCCGATCAAGGCGATTAACGCCAACTACCGATATGAGCGGTTCCAACTGCACTTTCTGAGCGCGAGCCTCGTGCATGCCAAATGGATTCAAATGGAGCTCAGAGCGCGTGACCTACTGAGCGCACTCATACGAGAGGACCGAAAGAGCCCGTTCACCGGCCAGCCACGCGTGATTTACAAAGTGAAGCTTGGAAAGCACGCTTCGATAAGACTCGCAGCGAACATCTACTCTGACCCATCCGCGCCGCGGCTCGAGCGAAAGTGGCGGACGTGGGATGACTTTCGAATACGCTTTTCCGATCCTGATGCGGCTAGACTGGTACGTCGAGCCGGAGCGGCGGGACGGTCTTACGCGGCAGTCTCAAGAACTGCTGGGCTTTATGCCCATGAGGGTTCGAATCCCTCCTCCGGCACCGAGTGAACTGACGGTGTCCGCTGGCACCGTGTCACCGTCTCAGTAGCTTCCACGCCTCCCCGGCGAGCTTTGGATTCGCGATCACGACCTGCTGCTCGTCCCACGCCGCATCCCTGCCGGTCTTGAGTGACAGCACGCTCGCGCCCGCTTCGCGCGCGATGAACGCTGACGCCGCGATGTCCCAGGGCGATAGGAATTCGTGCACGAAGAGGTCGAACGTCCCCATCGCGACGTAGCACATCTCGAGCGCGGCGGATCCGAGCACGCGCAGTCGCGCGCAGGTCGAGTTCAGCGCGACGAAGCGCGAATCCTTCTTCTTTGTCGCGCCGAATCCGATGCTCGCGACGGCGAACGCCTCGGAAAGCTTCGTGACGGATCCGACCTTGATCGCGATGCCGTTCCGCGTGGCGCCGCGGCCCTCCGAGGCCGTGAACGTCTCGCCGGTGCGCGGCGCGTGCACCGCAGCTGCGCGCGTCAGCCCGCCCTCGACGTACGCGATGACGACGCAGTAGAAGGGGATCGCGCGGCTGAAGTTCAGCGTGCCGTCTATCGGGTCGACGACCCAGAGGCGCTCCGCCTTCCGAAGGGACGCCTTCGGGCTCTCCTCAGCGAGGACGGGGACGGAGGGATCGTGCGCCGCGAGACGCTCGATGACGGCCTTCTCAGCGGCATGGTCGGCGGCGGTCGCGAAGTTGGCGCGGCCCTTCTTGCGCGTGACGATCTGGACGTCGGTCTGGACGATCGCCTCGCCCACCGCCACTGCGGTCTCCGTGGCGATACGAGCCAGCGCCGCGTAGCGTGTCGCATCCGCCGCGCGGCTCGCGCGGCGACCGGTCACGCCGGGCAGAGGGACCGCACGCGCTCGAGCAGATCGTTCAGGTCAAATGGCTTGGTCAAAACGGTCGTGATGTTCCGCTTCTGGAACTCCTGGTCGAACTGCGGCACGTTGGCGCTCACGAAGAGCACTGGCATGTCGCGGACGCCCGGGTCCTCGCGGACGCGGTCGTAGACCTCGAGGCCGCTGAGACCGGGCATCATGATGTCGAGGATGAGGAGGTCGGCGTGGACCTGGCGCACGGTTTCGAGCACGAGCGCGCCGTCGGCGACGACGACCGCCTGGTATCCAGGCTCATCGCTGATCGCGTCTCGCAGCAGTAGCGCGATCGGCTCGTCGTCCTCACCGATGACGACGACCTTTTGCTTTTTTTCTTCCACCCGAAAGGACTTTAGCGGATTCGCAATCTCGAAAGCACGTTGAGCGCCCGTTGAGCGCGGCCTTGGAAAGCGAGATCCAACATCTCATCGAGCGCGCCCGTGCCGGCGACACGCGGGCTTTCGAAGACCTCGCGCGGCGAGAGGAGCGAGCGCTCTATCGCCACGCGCTGCGGATCGTCGGCACCACAACGGATGCCGAGGACGTCGTTCAGGATGCGCTCTTCTCGGCGTGGCGATCCATCGCTTCGTTCCAAGGCCTCTCGTTCCGCGCATGGCTTTTTCGCATCGCGACCAACCGCGCGCTGGATCATCTCCGAGCGCGAAAGCGCAGACCTGAGCTTCCGCTCGAACCTCCTGAAGATGACGACGCGACGTGGGCCGAGCCGGCCGCACCCGGACCCGACCTGAGTCAGCTCGCGGGAGATCGCGAGGCACTTGCGCTCGTGGAGGGGGCCCTTGGCGGCCTGCCAGCCGAGCAGCGGACCGCGCTCCTGCTGCGCGACGTCGAAGGCTTCCCATATGAGGAGATCGCGGTCATCACCTCGGTCGAGATCGGCACCGTGAAGTCACGTATCCACCGGGGCAGGCTGGCGGTCCGAAATGCCCTGATTGCTCGTGGCTGGAGGGGTCCGCAGGGATGAGGGAACCTCGCGACGCCTCCGTCGTCAGTAGGGAAGGAGGACTGTGACTGTGCAGCACCCGCACGCCGAGCTTTCGGCATACATAGACGGCGCGCTCGCCCCGGCGGCCCACGCCGCGGTGGAGGGGCACGTTGCCACTTGCGCGGTCTGCGGCGCTCATGTCGCGGAGCTGCGCGGCACGGTCGCACTCGTGCACGCCCTCCCTGATCCCATCCCTTCGCGTCGCCTCGTGCCGCGCCTGGCTCCTTCGGGTCCCGCGTGGCTCGCGCCGCTACGGACGGTCATGACGCTTGCGAGTGGCACTGCGGTGTTCCTCTTCATCGCGAGCTCGCTGGTGAGCAACATCACGTTCCTTGCGAGCGGCCGCCCGACGTCTGCGCAAGAGGCCAGCCGCGACACCAGCACGGCGTTTCAGGCGCAGGGTCCGACGGGGTCACAGCCAGCCGGCGCTGATGGTGCGCCTGCCCCTGCCACATCGCCCAATTCCGCGCTCGCGCGCAACCCCACCGCGCCGCCGGTCGCTGGTCCCGCGGACGCTGCGAGCTCACCATCGGTGGACGACGCATCGAAGCGATCGGTCGCAGCGTCCGCCGCGTCTGTCGCGCCCGGAGCCGCCGTCGCGGAGAACACCGGAAGGCTCACGTCGTCCGAGCCACAGCGCTCGCCGCTGCTGAATCCCTGGCTCTGGCTGACGCTCGCGATCCTCTGCGGCGCGATCGCGTTCGCGCTGCAACGCCGCCTGCGCGCGTTCGTCTAACGCGAACGGCCGCCGCGCGCGGTCTTCATACTCAATACATGCCCGAACGCATCATCCTCGTCGACTCCAACTCGCTGATCTACCGCGGCTACTTCGCCATCCCGCCGCTGACGACCACCAAGGGTGAGCTTTCGAACGCGACCTTCGGCTTCGCGTCGATCCTCCTCAAGGCGATCGAGGAGATCAAGCCGCAGTACATCGCCGCGGCATTTGATCTGCCCGGAAAGACCTTCAGACACGAGCGGGACGCGACCTACAAGGCGACCCGCAAACCGATGCCAGACGAGCTACGGCCGCAGTTCGAGCGGTGCAAAGAGCTCCTGGGCAAGATGGGCGTGCCGATCTACGCCCTGCCGGGATTCGAGGCAGACGACGTGATCGGCGCGCTGGCCAAGCAGGCGGAGGCCGCGGGGCTCGAGAGCATCATCGTCTCGGGCGATCTCGACACGCTGCAGCTGGTGACGCCGAACACGAAGCTCTTCACGACGCGCATGGGCTTCCAGAACACGGTCGTGTACGACGAGGCGCAGATCGCGCAGCGCTACGGCCTGCGGCCCGACCAGATGATCGACTTCAAGGCGCTCAAGGGCGACACCACCGACAACATCCCCGGCGTCCCCGGCGTGGGGGAGAAGACCGCCGCGAAGCTCATCGCGGAGAGCGGTTCGATCGAAGGCGTATACGCGGATCTCTCGCGTTTCACGCCCAAGCTGCGTGAGGGGCTCGCGGAGCACAAGGATCAGGTCTTCCGCAGCCGCGAGATGAGCAGGATCATCACCGACCTCCCGGTCACGCTCGACGTCACGGCCGCTCGCTTCCGCGACTACGACCGCGCCGGCGTGCTCGAGCTGTTCCGTGACCTCGAGTTCCGCAGCCTCATCCCACGGCTCCCGCCGGCCGACGGGAACCTCGCGCCGACGGCGCCGACGGCGGTCCGGCCCGGACAGCTCTCGCTGGGGCTCGACCCCGCACCGGCTGTCGCGTCATCCGTCCCGACGACGCTCGTGAGCGACGCCGATGCCGCGACCGTCGCCGCCCGGCTGCGTGCGGCGCCCGCCGTCGCGGTGCACGCGGACGTCGATGTCGGGCGTCATCCGATGCTCCTCGGCCTCGGCCTTTCCGCGGGCGACGAGGCGTGGTATGTCCCAACGTTGTCCGGCGTACCTGCGCCGATCGCGTCGCTCCTCGCCGACGACACCGTCGCGAAGATCGCGCACGACGCGAAGACCGCGCGCCGCGCGATACGCCGTGCCGGTGCCGAGCTGCGCGGTGTGACGATGGACACGATGCTCGCGTCGTACCTGGTGAACGCGAGCCGTCGCTATCACGCGCTCGAAGACCTCGCGGCGGAGCGGCTCAAGCTCGAGGTGCCGGTGCTGCCCGTGGCGGACCGTAAGGATCCGCACCGCGTACCGACGCCCGAGGAGCGGCTCGCGCGCGCCGGCGCGGGAGCCCTGGCCGCGTCACGACTCGGTGCGATCTTCGATACGGATCTCGACCGGCTCGGGATGCGCCAGCTCTTCGCTGAGATCGAGCTCCCACTGGTCGACGTTCTCGTCGAGATGGAGGAGGCGGGCATCGCCGTCGACCTGCCCTATCTGCAGTCTCTCGGTCAGGAGTTCGCGCGTGAGGTCGCGCGCATCGAGCGTGAGGCGTACGACTCGGTCGGTCACGAGTTCCCGATCAACTCGCCGAAACAGCTCGGTTCACTCCTGTTCGAGGAGCTCAAGCTGCCGCGCGGCCGGCGGACCGCGACGGGCTACTCGACGGACGCGGCGGTGCTGGAGGAGCTGCGCACCGCGCACCCGGTGGTCGACAAGATCCTCGAGTACCGCGAGATCGAGAAGCTGCGCTCGACGTACGCGGAAGGTCTCGGCCCGCTCGTCGATCCCGACACGCGGCGGCTGCATACGACGTTCGATCAGGCCGTCGCGGCGACGGGACGGCTCTCGAGCAAGAACCCGAACCTCCAGAACATCCCGATCCGCACGCCGCTCGGCCGTCGGATCCGTCGCGCGTTCGTCGCGGGCGGCGCCGACCTCGTGCTGCTCGCCGCGGACTACTCGCAGATAGAGCTGCGCGTGCTGGCCCA
>JANMSU010000362.1:0-12895 GCA_031389835.1 Chloroflexota bacterium | reverse complement strand
CTCGTGCCCGGCCCCGCGCTCGGTGTGCTCGCGATGTTGCGTCTGCGCGCACGACCCGAGGCCGCGCTCATCGCTGGCGGACGGGGTTAGTTAAAGCGATAGAGCCGGGGGCCGCTTGTCGTTTCACAACCGTTGTGGATTGGAGCCTGTTATCCCGCATCGCGATGCGTTATCACCGTCGGCGTAGATAGGCTTAACTCAGTGGTTGTTTATGGAAAGGTGGCTCGCTTGAAGTTACTCAAAGTTGTACTCGCGTCCTTAATGCTCGCATCCCTCGCGATGATCCAAGGCTCGACGGCTGGAGCCGCGTCCGGATACACGCTCTATGGCGACGCGATGCCGGTCAGTCCCGGTCACAACTCCGACACGGCGATCCAGCTCCGGTCCGATGCCGATCCGGGATACGGAGGCATCGACTTTGATGCGCCAGCTGGCATGACCCTCAATCAGCTGCTGAACCTGTCGACCGATTACATGTTCACAGCCGGCAGCTGCGGTGGCGGTTCGCCGCGATTCCAGATCAACGTCACCGCCCCGACCGGCGCCAAGAATATCCACGTGTACATCGGCCCACCGCCGAGCTACACAGGGTGCGTACCAAATGTCTGGCTCACCACCGGAGACCTACTCGAGTCGGCGCTCTTCGTCGACACCGGTCAGCTCCCGGGCGGCACGTTCTACGACCCGTGGGTCACGGCCCTCGCCAAGTACGGGTCGTACCCAGTCACGGGCTTTCAGCTCGTCGCTGACGGCAGCTGGGCCGTTGCGGGCGGAGTCCAGACCGTTCAGGTGGACAACGTGATGATCAACGCGACGATCTTCACCTTCGAGTCAGACGTCGTGGACCCGAACGACAAGGAGCGGTGCAAGAAGGGCGGCTGGCAGGACTTCACGGCATCGCCGGGCCCCTTCAAGAACCAAGGCGATTGCGTGAGCTACTTCGCCACGGGTGGTAAGAACAAGGCGAGCGACTAAGCGAGTACCGCTGCGGTGAATGAAGCCCCCGGGAAGCCGGGGGCTTCATCACGCGGCGAGTCAACGAAGAAGGAGGAACACATGAAGAGGATCATCGTGCTCACGATCGCGGTAGCCTCGTTCGCGCTCGGAGGCGTTGCCTCCGCGGAGCCAACGACGGGGCCTGAAGCTGGCCCCGGCTGCTTCGGCCAATGGCGTGCAGGGTCGGTGCAGGACCTCAACGAGATCGGACTCGGTCCGGTTGGCCGGAACTTCTTTGCGGTCCGTGCCGGCGACAACTCGACGATCAACGCCAGCAACCGCGCGACCTGCGCCGCGCTTCAATAACCCGAGACACTCGGTAGCGGGCCGTATTGAAATGAAGCCCCTGGGAAACCGGGGGCTTCTTCATGCGGCGAGCCCACGACCCCAGCACTGCCTGTAGTCTCGTCTGAGCACGGGGAGGACACATGCGTCTATCCAGGTTCGTCGCGGCATTCCTATTTGTGTTCGCGACAACTCAATTCGGAGCCGCTCAAGCCGCAGACACGCGCTATCGCGTGTGTCTCGATCCCGGGCACGGCGGCAGTGATCCGGGCGCTGTTTACGGCGGCCTGGCCGAGAAGCACCTCAATCTCGACATCGCGCAGCGCGTCGCGGCGGCACTCGACCCGACGCTGTACGTCGCGCAGCTGACGCGCGCCGGCGACACGAGGCTCGGCAACTCCGACCGGGCGGCGATCTGCAACGCGTTCGGCGCACAGGTCGTGCTGAGCATCCACCTGAACGCCTCGTCTGACGCGAGCGTCGACTACGTCTGGATCTTCTACGGCAAGCCGAGTAAGGACAAGGCCTTCGCGGCAACAATGGACCGCGAGTACGCGATATTGAGGCCCGACGGTAACGGGCTGCTGACGCACAAGGCGATCACCAACTTCGCGAACGGCACGCTCCTCAAGAGCAGGGCGCCCGCGGCGCTCGCGGAGGGCCTGTTCATGTCGAATGCCGACGAGGTCGTCTTGCTCGCGGACGACTCGACCGATCCGACCGCACCGCCGAACCGCCGACAGCAGATCGCCAACGAGCTCGTGAAGGGACTCCGCGCCTGGGCCGGCCTGTAGCGGTGCGCCTGAGAGCGAGGTAGACGAGGAGTTATCGCGTGAAGCTCGCTCGACTCGTGCTCGCAACACTGGTCGGCACCTTCGCCGGACTCGTCGCTGGTTACATCCCGGCAGCCGTTGTCCTCAACACGTTCATGCTCATGCCGTGGGCACGAGACGCGAGTACGCTCATCTGGTTCGCGACCGCCGGCGCCATGGTGGCGATATTCCAGCGCACTAGCACCCCTCAAATCTTTCCGCGGTGGTGGCTCGTGTCCTCCGCCGCCGGTTGGACAGTGCTGATCCTTCTTGCGAGCGGCGCGCGCGGCATTGAGAACATGGACCTTCGTCTCGCGATACCAGCGGGTTTCCTCAGCCTGGTACTGGGAATCGTCTTCTTCCTCCGTCGGCGCAACGCGCCGCTGCCGGCGCAGACGGACTTGCGCGCGCCACGTGCCGCGGGACGTTTCAGCGCGTTTCGCACCGGCGCCGTAGCGGTTCCGATGTATCTGTTCTTCGTGGGCGTCGGGCATTTCCTGCTGGCGCTGATCCTGTCTTCGCAGGCGACCGGCCCGCGCGACGGCCAAGCTTTCAGCGGCACGTTCGTCCTGGGACTCATGTTCGTGGTGCTCGGGTTTGCCGCCCTGCCGGTGGCACTCGGTCGCGAGCACGATGTTGGGGCGCTCCTTCGTGGCGCATCGGTGGGTCTCGTGGTGGCCGCGGCGGTCGTCGCGTATAGCGCGAGCCGCGGCATCGACAGGGGTGGCCAGGTGGGAGTTCCGCTCCCGTGCATCGTCGAGCAGGGCCGCGAGATCTGTCCTCCCGGTGACGGAACCTATATCAAGGACGCGCGGCCGGACGTGCCCGTGATGCTTCTCGCGGCGCTTGGCGCCTACGCGGTCGCGCACCTCTTCCGCCGACTCGGGACGGGGTCGGCACAGTCCCGCGCACGAGAGACGCTCGCGTGACGGGCACCGACGTCCTCTCGATGCTGCGGCTCGCGCTCGGGCTCCTCATCGCCGGCGCCGCAACGACGTTGTTCACTCCGGCGGCACCCACGATGATGCTCTTCGCGTTCGTGATCGGCGTCGCGTTCGACATCCTCGGGAGCGTGCTCGCGCGAGGTCATGAAACTCCCCACGGGCGCGTCCTCCACTCGGTCGCGGATAAGGCGCTCGTCTACGGCGTGCTCGTCCCGATCGCGCTTCGCGGCTTTCCGCCGCTCGAGCTCCTGCTGCCCCTTATCGCTCGCGATGCCGTGACGGTCGCCCTGCAGGTCCTGACCGCTTGGCGCGGTATGGTGCTGCGCACCGAACGACTGGGTCAGCTCAAGACCACGATCCTTTATCTGGCCTGCGGCGCTCTGCTCACTCTCGCGTCGCTACAGAGCGGCGCTGGTCCCGTGACCCTTGACCCAGGCGATCTCGGCACGATGCTTCCGTTCCTGTTCCTCTCTCAACTCGCGATCGTCGTGGGGACGCTGCTTTCGTTCGTCACGCTGGGGCGCTACATCCTGACGCTGCGGTCCACGGGAGCTTGAACGCCGGTCCTCTCGCTCGGGGGCTTTCGGCCGGTGAGGGCGCCGACATAGACGCCCGCGAGCACGAGGGCGCCGCCGAGGAGGAACGCCCCGGTCACGCTTTCATTGGCGATGGCGGCGCCGAGCGCGACCGCCACGAACGGGTACAGCACGAACTGATATGACGTCGCCGACGCGGTCCAGCGCCGGACGACGAACACGAACAGCGCGAATACCCCCACCGATCCCACGAGGATCAGAAACACGAGCGCGATCCATGTGCTCGCCAGCGTCGGAAGAGCCCACCGCTCGCCGGCAGCGGCGGATAGCGCAAGCAGGATCAACGTTCCCGTGGCCATGCCGACGGCATTCAGCGCGGCCGGATGACTCTGCGGGAACCACTTGACCGCGATGGTGGTCTCGGCGACGCAGAGCCCCCCTGCGATGAGTGCGACGATCGGCCAGAAGGGGACATCCTCCGCAGCCTGACCACCGAAGACCACCGCGATGCCCAGGAGCGCCAGCAGCGCTCCCAGGAGAGCGCGGATCCGAAAGCGCTCCAGTCCATGGACGATCGCGAGGATGAGAGTCAGCAGGGGGATGAGAGCCAGGATCGTCTGTGCGAGCCCGGCTCCGACCGAGAGCAGTGCCCAGTAAATGAAGGCGTAGCTCACGCCGAAACCAAGGACGCCATAGATGAGGGCGCCGACGAGACCGCGACCTCGCGGCAGCGGCGCGTGCAGCAGGATCATCGTGACGGCAAAGAGCAGCGCAGCCGGAGCGAAACGTACCGCCGCGCCCCAGAACGGCGGGAGCTCCTGATTGGTGAAGCGGATCGCCACCGCGTTTCCGCCGCCGACAACGATGAGGAGCGCGAACGCGGCGAGCGTGATCCGGTCCGGTGGGCGCGGCACCGCTTCGGCTGCTGAGGCGCTCACCGGTGCAAGGTAGCGCACGAGCCGCATAACATCGGGGCCCGATCGGCGGGTGCTCGAGGTCTTGAACGACGGCACACGCGGCCGTAGTCGCACTTCACCCGGTCTGAGCTACACGGTCACGGCTCCTCCGGAATCGATGCGCACCACCGAACCGCGGTGCACCTGGATGTTCCCCTTGAGGAGCACGCCCGAGGCGCCGTAGCCGTCGCCGAGGACGATCCGGAACGTGTCCGCGTCGCCGGGCTCGCCGAAGTCCTCGACCTCGACGAAGAACGTGATCCCCGGAACGCCGTCCACGGTCGCGCGCCCGCTGAACGTCGCGCGATTGCCGACCGCGCTGAACGAGTCGATCGACGTGGACTTCACGTCCTTCTTGATTGCATGGTCGATGTACGTGATGTGGCCGCTCGGGGCCACGTCGCCGCTCGCGAACTGCGCGTTGAAGCCGAAGTTCGCGCGGCCGCCGGCGCTCAGGCCGCGGACGATCGCGAGCTCGGCGAGCGTGCCGCTCGTCTGGCCGCCGCCGGTCGCCTTGCCGGGGACGTTCTGCGGTCGCACGACGCAGCCGACGCCCTCGCAGCGCGCGAAGGCATACACGTCGAAGCCGCGGAGCATGACGCCGGCGTAGATGTGTCCCTTGTATTCCTTCGCCGACCAGGTCTCGGCGCCGGGCATCACGTTCCAGCCGCGGGTGTTCGCCCAGGTCGTCCGGGCCTCCTCGGCTGTCCCGTCCGTCGCCGTCGGCGCGCCGGAGAAGTCGAGGTGCCAGACGCCCGCGCCGTAGTGGGCGACGACGAGCTCGCGATCGGTAAGACGCGAGACGCCGTCGTAGCGCGCGGCGATCGCACCGGGGCCGGCGGTCCCGTTGCCGCCATTGCGGAACACGTGGATCGTGCAGGAGCGCTCGGTCCGCGGCAAGAGAGCGATCGCGGGTGCGAGCGGATCGAGCGCGAGGAGCGGGTTCGGGTAGAACCAGGCGCCAAGCCGCCGCGGCGACGCCGGTGTCGCGCCACTGGTTTCGTCACGTCCGCTGACCGGCGCGAGGGCCCAGAAGTGCGCGCCGCCGATGATCCCGTCGGCGTCTTCGTTGCAGCGGGTCTCGCTGAGGCCGCCGCCGCGCTCGTCGGTGATAACGAGCACCGCGCCATCGGCGCTCGTGTCTGACTGGTGCGACGTGGCGATGTCGTGCGGGTCGTTCGCGACGCCGCCGTCGCCGTTGCGGTCGTTCGGCACGACGCCGATGGTCGATACCACGCCGCTCAGCACCTGAGAGACGTCCACGATGACGGTGTCGTTGCCAACGGCGGCGACGTACATCGTCGCCCCGTCCGCGGAGAACGAGAGGTCGTGCGGGCTCCAGGTCCGACTGCGGCCGTTCGAGATGCAGGTGAACGGCACGACCGTAGTCGGGCACGCGGTGCTCGTGAGGCTCGCGTCCTGGACGATGCGGTTGCGGTGCGCGAGGGCGCCGCCGCGGAGGTCAACGACGTCCACCGAGCCGTTCGTACGCGGGTTCGACATCGCGAGCCAGTCCCCGGAGGGATGGAGCGTCGCGTTGTGCGCGCCGCCGCCCGGGTTGTTCTTCACGCAGCCGATCAGCGCCGTCGTGAATGTCGCGCTCACCGGGTCGTATGCGAGCCGAATGACGTCCACGCCGCCGCTCGCGCCCTGCGCCTGGAGGCACAGGCTGAGCGCCGGGGCGCGGCCGCCGATCGGGTCGAACGCGACGACCGCGACGTCGCCGCGCACCTGCACGTCGCCCTGCCAGCCGGGGTCGGTATAGCGGCCGGCCGCGGTCGGATGAGCCGGTTCGGTGATGTCGAAGATGCGCAGGCCGAACCCCATCGTCCCGAGGAACGCGTAGTCACGCGTCGCGCCGGAGGCCGTGGTGCGCGACTGGAACTCGACGTCGGTCCCGACGAAGCCGCAGACGTTCGCAAGGTGGGCGATATTCTTCGCCGATCGCGGCGCGAGTCCAGGCGTGCTCAGGAGCTCGCAGGCCAGTGGGACGTTGCGGACCGGGTCGAGCTCGTCGCCATCGGCCGAGGCCGTTATACCCCCGGTCGGGGCGATGACGATCGCGCAGAGCAGTGCGATCGCGAGGCGGCGCATCGTGCGGGACATTTCAGACCTCCGTGCGGTCGTGCCGCTGACTGTGCGCGCGGAACTTTACCGGCTGACGCGCACGCGGCACGTCAACATTTCGTCAAAGGACTCGCCCGGCATCCGCCCACCCGGCTGGTCGGAAACACTGGACGAGTGACCCTCCTGCGCCGTTGGACCGCACGAGCACGAGCGTGACGACGCGGTCCAGACCGTTCTCGAAAGGAGGCACGCGCCTCGCAAAGCTGGTCTGGCGGTCTTGCTGGCAAGACACCATGTTCGGCTCGGCCGGGAATATCCTTGTAGGCCGGACCGAGGTCGGTCGGAGGAAGTACGTGGATATCGCGATCACGATCGAGCGCGCCGATGAGCAGGGCTCGATGATCCGGCTCCAAGGAGTCGAGTAACTGCCTTCGCTCCCCGACGGCGCAGTCTGTCGGCGCGAGCGCTCGTACTTGGTAGACGTCGCATCGCGAGTCGACAAACCACGGATGTCGACGCGACCCGCCAGCCGGACGCCGACCATACGGAGGGCGGTATGCGCGCTCGTAATGTTCGCTCTCATCATCGGCGGCTGCGCGCCGAACCCTGCGGGTCGTTCTCCGGGGCAGGATGGCGGGCGGCCGGCGTCAGCGCTGCAGGCGGTCCTCGTCTCGACCCAGCTGACGCCGGGCCGGCAGCGGGTGGCCATCGGCGTGCTCCACCAGAACACGCCGGTGAACGACGCCCGGGTTCACGCGCGCGCTTATCGCGGCTCCCCGACCGATCCGCTGACGAGCGAGGCCGATGCGCCGTTCAAGGGCGAGGGCCTGCTCGGAAACGGTGTCTACGTCGCATATCTCACTTTTGGGGCCGCGGGCGGATGGATGCTCGAGATCTCCGCCGCTCGCGGTCGCGGACAGGCCAGCGTCACGCTACTTCCGGTCAAGGTGCTCACCGTCGGCGCCGTGCCGAGTCCCGGCCAGCCTGCGCCACGCAGCCGCAACCTCACGCGTGCCGACGTCCCGGACGTGAGCTACATCGACAGCGGAGTCCCACCCAATGACATGCACGAAATCTCGATCGCGGACGCCATCGCACAGCGCCGCCCAGCGCTCATCGTGTTCGCGACCCCGGCCTTCTGCATGAGCGCGATGTGCGGTCCCCAGGTGCACGCGGTGCAGCAGCTCGAGCGCGCCTATCGCGATCGCGTCTCCTTCATTCATGTCGAGATCTATCAAAACTTCAAGGCCGATCCGAGCAAGATGACCTTCAGTCCGACCGTACTCGAGTGGCGCCTCCAGTCCGAGCCATGGGTCTTCCTCGTTGATGCGAGCGGGATCGTCCGCTACGCGTTCGAGGGACCGACGGCGACCGACGAATTGGCGGCGGCGCTCGACGCGATGCTCGGCGCGCGCTGAGACCTGGGCGCGCGTCATCTCACGGTGAGCGTGCCCTCCATGCCTGCCTCGCGATGCCCCGGCACTCCACAGTAGAAGGGGTACGTGCCGGGACGCGCATTAAAGGAGATCGTCCGCTCTCCGCCGACGGGGACCTTTAGGTCCACGCTGAGCTCGTCGACGGTGAGCGTGTGCCAGAAGAGGTCCCGGTTCGCGAACCGGAGCACGACCACTCCGGCGCTAGCCGTGAGCGCCCTCGGCGAGAACGCGGTGTTCTTCGCCTCAACGCGCAGCGCGGTCGCACTCACGCTCGGACCCTCGGCTGCTAGTGCGGCGGCGGCACCAAGCGTCGCGACGAATGCGAGGACGATGATCGCGACCGACATCGCGGTGCCACGTACCGCCTCCGGCCGGCGACCCACGGTGAGCGCCGCGAGCGCGGAGATCGTCGTGAGCAGCGACACAGCGGCGACGGCGGCGGGCACCGCGACCGTCCCGAGCGGGGCACCGTCGAGCAGGTTCGCCGCTGCGGCTGTCCCGGTGAAGAACGCGACGTTGGCGGAGATCAGACCGACGACGATCGTCCCGGCACGCCTGCGGAACCGCAGGAGCAGCAATCCGGCAGCGACGAGCGCGGCGAAGGCCGCTGACTCTCGATCGCCGAGCAGCGCCGCGATGCCGAGCAGGACGACGACCTCGCCAGCGGCCGCGATACCGACGAGCCTCCGCCAGGTCAGGCCGTGCGTGCCCTGGGATGACATCGTGCCGCTCATCGGCGCTGTTCTACCGGTCGACCGTCCGCGAATCGTTACGGCCAGCTACCACTCGACGAGCTTCCACACCTCCGGCTCCAGTTCCTGAGGCGCGCCGATCTCAGCGAAGAGGGTGACCGCACGTTTCAGGTGTCGCATCGACTCGCTCTGGCGACCAGCCGCCTTCAGAAGATCTGCAAGGTTGTTGTGCAGGGCCGCTTCGCGATGGCGATCTCCGAGCCGAACGCACAATGCGAGCGCCTCTTCGGCCAGCGGGATCGCACGGTCCGCGTGGCCATCGCGCCCGAGCGCCAGAGCCAGGTTGTTCAGCGCGGCGACGCGCAGACTCGGATCGGGGAGCGTCGTGGCGATCTCGACCGACCGCCGCAGGTGTCGTGCGTCGCGCGTCAACACGCCAAGAATGTTGTGCGCCTGCGCGAGGGCACGCGCGTCGTTGGCGCTCTCCGCGAGCTCGAGCGATTCTCGCGCAAGCCGCGCGGCGCCGGCCGCGTCGCCGCTGCGGTGGCTCGCGAGGCTCCAGTCCGCGGAGACCCTGGCGCGCGCGGCGTCGTCGCGCGCCGCGTCGCGCGCCGCTCGGTAGTGTTCGGCGGCGCGTGCCCAGTCGCCACGCCGGTGATGGACGTCTGCGAGCTTGTGCTCGAGCACTCCTCGCGCGTCGTCGTCGGCCCCGGCGAGCGCAGCCTCGTAGCTCGCGATGGCGCGCACGTAGTCTCCATGGAGCGTGTGCACATCGCCGAGCGCCTCATCCGCCGGTCTTGCCTGCAGGATCGCCGAGGGCGCGCTCGTACCCTCGCGGATCGCTCGCTCCAGCGCGTGCGTCTCGGGATGAGGCGCGACTCCCAGCTCGCGATCCAGTAGCGCGGCGCACTCGCGGTATTGGCGAAGAGCCGCCGCGCGATCGCCGGCCAAAGCGTGCAGGCGCATCAGAGCGCGGTGCGCCGGCTCATGGAGCGCGTCAAGCTCGAGCCACCGGCGCGCGTAGGGCAGCGCGCGCTCGGGCGCTCCGGCCGCCTCGTGCCTGGCGACGAGCTTCGCGAGCGCACCGGAGAGATCACTGCGCAACCTCTCCGACTCGGCGGCGTGCCATTCGTCGAAGGCAGGAGCATCGCGCAGCGCGAAGCCGGCCAGGAATTCACCGCGGTACGAGCGAACGGCGTCGGTGAATCGCCCTTCCGCCAGCGCGCGCCGCAGCTCGGTGACATCGACGCGAAGCTGGTTTTGGTGCAGACCGAGTGTGTCGCTGTCAGCGTGCAGTCGGTCCGGTCCAAGGCCGGTGCGGATCACCGACAGCGTTCGGCGGAGGGCGCCCCGAGCGTGTTCCTCATCGCGCTCGGGCCACAGGAGCGCGGCGATGGTCTCTCGCCTGTGGGGCCGGTCCGTGACCGCGAGATAAATAAGGAGCGCTGTCGCCTTGCGGGTGTCGAAGCTGACCGGCCGACCGCCGAGCTCGATGCGCGGCGCGCCGAGCGTGATGATCTCCAGGCGCGAGTGCTTTCGGGCCGTCACGCCCACAGGATGCTCGCTCCCGGCTAGATGGTCACCTGCGCTCTGGCGCGCGCCAGCCGCTCCGCCAACTTCTCGAACGACGCCACGACGCGAGCGAGAACCGGGTCTGAGATCCCTTCGATGTGCCGGGCGAACTCTGCGGCCTGCCGCAGCCGCTCCTCCATGACGCGCCATGCGGCGTCGCGATGGGGGAGGAGGTATCCGCTCTGGTAGAACAGCTCGAACGTGGGCGCCGCGTTCAGACCGGGATGTGTCGGGCCGAATGGGAGGCGCGTCAGGAGCTCGCCGAGGGGGCTCAGGATCCAGACCATCGAACCGACGGCCACCCCCTCCAGCGTCTTCAGCTGATCGGCGGTCTCGTCGGTGTGCGCGAAGAGCCGGGCCAGTGCCAGCAGCGTGATCTCGTACCCAACGTTGAAGAGATCCGCGACCTGCGCGCTCGCGCGATCGGCGATACGCGGAAGGTCATCCACGTCGGCGCGCACGGTGCCGGCGAGGACCGGCCGGGCCGGCTCGAACGACGGGTCCGCCGTGTGCATCGCCATGTACTCGTCGAACACGGCCAGGAATCGACCGAAGTGCGCCTCGCGCCAGTCTCCTTTCGCGCCTTCACCCTGCTCGACGATCGTGTCGATCGCCTGGTGCGCGGACGCGAGATCCGTGACCGGGACGAGGTCCGGCCAGTGGAACCATTCACCGAGCGCCTGCGCGCCGGGGGGACCGATGAACAGTCCACCCTCCCCGAGCTTCGAAGTCAGCCAGGCGAAGCCGATGTCGATCGCGCGGTACAGATGGCTCACCGTCGCGTAGTCCTGCGCGCGCGGCACGATGTCGGCGTCGTCTACGAGCGGGCGCGTGCGCTCTACGGCAGCGAAGCCGTCAGCGTCGTCGAGCGGCATGCCCTCTGGCCGCTCGAGGAAGAGGAAGTGTCGGAGTGCGCGCTCGCCGAACGGCAGGAGCGCGACCTGCACGCCCGGCGGGAAATGCCGTGCCGGCGCCGGCATCGTCGGTCGTGCGAAGTACGGCGCCGCACCGACCGACGCGAGGAGGTTCTCCACGAGCGCAAGATGCAGCATCTCCTGATGCGCGACCTTGAGGACGACCTTCCGCCAGCGGGTCACCGCCTCGAGCTGCTCGGCCGTGAGGCCCTCGTCGACGCTTTGCTTCATCGTGAACGCGGCGAAGAGGTACTGGCACATGATGGTGTGCTCGAGCTCCGAGGCTTCGCGGAGCAGGTGAATGAGCTGTTGGCGGTGCTCTATGACGATCGGCGGCTCGGGTGGCGCGAGGCCCTCGCCGATGGTCCGCGGCCCTTCGACGGTCACGCGCGTGGTGTAGCGGCCCGCCGTCCGAGAACCGTTACGGCGCGATCTCCGATTCCCGTAACGCTTTCGGGACGGTCACGAACGAGCATTATGCGCTGACCGGCGGCACGAAGAGCGCCGCCGACGTTCTGGAGGGTCCCTTTGAGCCGCAGGACCTTCGCTTCTATCGCGGCGCTTGTCTCGCTCGTCAACGCGATCCCGGGACTCATCGCGCCCGACGCCATTGCTTCACTGTATGGCGTGAGCGTCGATCGCCAGGGTGTGCTGCTCGGGCAGCTCCTGGCGGGTTCGTACATCGGTTACGCGATCATCAACTGGACGACGCGCGCCAGCTCGGATGTCGCTCTGCGTCGCGGAGTCGGGTTTGGCAACCTCGTGGCGTGGTCGATAGGTGCTGTCATCTGGACGTACGCGGCCTCGAGCGGCATGACGAACGCGTTCGGCTGGTTCGGCGTCGGCCTGACCGTCGTCTTTACTCTCGGTTGGGCGTACTTCACGTTCACCGATCACGCGCCGGAATCGGCATCCATGCCTGCGGCCGCCCGCCGCTGACGAGGGCATGACCAGCGGCCGGCGCTCCAACTCACGCTAGCCTCTGGCTGCGTGAGAGGTGAGTGGTGAAGCCGAGGACGCTTCTGGCGGGAGCGATGGGGGTCATTACGGTCGCTTTCGCGATCCCGTGCCCGCATACCGGGCGCAGCCTTCGGAGTTCACGCCCGTAACGATTTCCGGACGGCCGGAAGGTACAACGAGGCTCGCATGATGATCTGGGCACGAACCCTCCGGCGAGTAGTCGGGCTGGGCGAGATCATCCAGGAGTGAGCGACGAGCGAGTCCTCGACCGGTTCGAGCTGCCCAGCGTCGCCGGGAACGAGCGCCAGGCGATGGAACGCGTTGCGGCGAGCATTGGCGGGCTCGCCCTCTCCGCGAGGCGAATCGAGCGGCTCAAGACCGCCGTCGCCGAGGCGACCATGAACGCGATCGAGCACGGCAATAGCGGGCGCGCTGACCTTGCGGTCCGGATCGAGGTCGGCGCTCTGAGTGGCGCGGTGGTCGTGCGGATCACCGACCACGGCGACGGACGCAAGATCCCCGAGGCAACGACGCCCGACCTCGAGGCGAAGCTCGCCGGGCTGCAGACGCCACGCGGCTGGGGCCTCTTCCTCATCAAGAACATGGTCGACGAGATGCGCGTGACGGGCGACGAGCGTCATCACACGATGGAGCTGGTCATGCGGCTCCAAGGAGGCACCGATGGCGGAGACGACTGAGCGGGCGAGCGTGCGGCGCCTGGACGG